>NZ_DASXVH010000038.1:0-60382 GCF_036504375.1 Novimethylophilus sp. | reverse complement strand
CGCCGTGAAATCCAGGGCAAAACACCTTACAAGCTGTCTGAATTTAGCCTCGCTGATTTTAGAACGTCGGTAATACCTGTTTTTACTAACCATATTAGGAAGTTATCACACCTTAATCGGTGCTTTGCTTCCTAAGACCCTTTGTATTAATTTGAACATCCTCAAAATCGTCAGAACTAGACCTCTGTTGTAGTCATGACCCTAGATTTATTATGGAAGCGGAGATGAGCCAATATTGGACTGTAATAATTTCCTTAGTAGCTGGTGCTGCTGGGTTTCTTATTGTAACGTTTTGGTTTCAGCCAATTTTGCGTTATCGCTCGATCAAGTATCAAATAATTTCAGACCTGTACTTTTATGCAAATGCAGTAAACGCTGAAGGACTCAATGGCGAAATGCAAGAAAGGATGAAAAAAAGAATTCAGGCGGACCGAAGAAATTCATCTGACCTTGAAGCGTGCCTCCCAATCTTGCCAGGCTGGTATAAATGTTGTCTGAAAATCCGTAATGAAGAAGTTGAAAAAGCCGTGGTTGAGCTGCTTCGGCTATCTCACACCTTTGACCATATGGAGGCAGCGAACTCAGTAGATCGAATCAAGAAATATCTTCGTATCGAGACTGACCGGTTATGAACCCATTTATGTTTTCAACCAGGCGCGGTATGACAATGGCGTCGTGGCCTCGCCGGATAACGCGGTTTTAGGCCCTTCTCATAAGGTAACGAGCATGGATAAAGTGACTGCACTCTCTTTATTGCTTTCCTCCCCGCGCTTTGTAACGCGCAGGATCCAATCGCAACCAAACTTCAGTGTGAGGGTACCTATAGCAATTACACCACACCAGATATACGAGATATGTCCATTATAAAGCATATATATCGAAATATTAGGTGACCATGTGAAAATACTTGGAGCCCTGGGCTTTGATTCGACTTACTCTGTGATCAACCGGCTAGAAAATGGGCTCGGCATACAACTTGATTCCAATAATTCATACAGCGGTTTCCTCAATCGGTTTAGCGGGCAGTTATGGCTAATGGAGAAGGGTGAAGTCAGAAGTGATGGAAGTTTCAAAATAAGGCAGGGTATTAGTGCGCTATGCAGCAAAGCGCACTCACTTTTTTAGCGGTGAATATATAAATAGTAAAACAAATCGTTACATCACAAATCTCGTCAAACTCTGCTCGATGCGGACGAGCCAAACGTGATGCACCCTTCTGCCAAATTTGTCCGAACTGACCTTGCCCCTTGCCGGATAGTACCTAAGCCCGCCGCCGCGCCACGATCACGTTCGGCACCTGCCTGATCAGCGCCAGCAGGCGCTCAAGCTGCTCAAGATCGGCTATCCCGATCGAAAACTGCATCATCGCCAGGTTGTTCCGGCTCAGGGTATTGGCCTTGGTGGCGTTGACCTTTTCCCGGACGAACAGGTCGCTGATGTCGCACAGCAGGCCCTGGCGGTCGTGGGCTTCCACTTCGATGTCGACCTCCGCGCTGACGTCCATGCCGCCCCACTGGGCGTCGAGCAGGCGGTCGCGCCGGTCCTGTGGCAGGCGGGCGATGAAGGCGCAGGCCATACGGTGGATGCGCCGCGATCGCGCGTGACGTAGCCGACAATCGCATCCGGCGGCGCGGGTTTGCAGCATTTGGCCATGCTGGTCAGCAGGTTGCCGACGCCTTCGACCATGATCCCGATCGGGGATGGCGGGGCGATGGTGTGTCTGGGGGCGAATGGCTTGGCGGCTTCTTCAGGCTTGGGTGCCGCTTCTTCCTGGATGGCGAGGGCGATTTGATGCTCGCTGACGTCCCCGCGGCCGATGGCCGCAAGTAGATCCTCCAAGTTTCTGGAAGTGCAGTTTCTGCGCGTTTTTTCCTGGTTGACGGCGCCAGACAGGCGGCGCATGGTCTGCGTGCGCTCGGCGAGTTTGATCAGCACCACGCGGATGTCTTGCACCATGGCCAGCAGCATCTTGCGCAGGCTTTCGATCTGCTGGGCATGGTCGCCATTTTTCCGGTCCGGGTCGTGCAGGCATTCGATCTCGCTGAATTCCTGGATTTGCTCCATGCGCGAAATACCTTCGACCAGGCCGGCGATGCCGGCGCCGAAACGGGTTTCCAGCGTTGCCCGCCAGTCGTCCAGATCATCTGGCACTGCAGGCAGGATGGTGGCCGCGATCGTTTCCACGTCCATGTTCATGCCGATGAGGATGGACGCCGCACCCAACGCGTGCTGCATCAGCGGCGCGCCGGTCAACTCGGCGTGACCGGCATAGAGCGGGGCAGCCAGGTCGCAGGCACGGCGGATCACTTCGATTTCGGCGGGCGGGAAACGTTGCTTCAGGGATTCAAGCCACGATGAAACATCGTCTACGCCCGAAGCGAGTAATGCAGAGGCGGAAACCATGGAATATTATCGCATCAATGCAAAGCTCATGGATTGGACAGGCTGCGTTTGACGTAATTCGAATGTTGGTGAATTTCATGCAGCATGAAACAAGGATGTCGGAAAAGCGCCAAACTGGTAACAAACATTCCAATAACTACATCAGGTTTTCGGCCGGTGGAATCCAGCATGCTGATTTTATGGATTATTTGTTTCAGCGCCAACTTGGCACGTCCGGTGCTATGTTACATATACCGTAACAGTTGCGAATCAGGACATGAAACGAACCGAACTGCTGGTGCTGGGCATCGGCAACATCCTGTGGGCGGATGAGGGCTTCGGCGTGCGCTGCGTCGAGGCGCTAGACGCAGCCTATGAATTCGGCGACAAGGTCACGCTGATGGACGGCGGTACGCAAGGATTGTACCTGCTGCCTTATGTCGAGGATGCGCGCCACCTGATCGTGTTCGACGCGGTGGATTATGGCATGCAGCCGGGCGAGATGGTGGTGGCGACGGACAACGAAGTGCCGCGTTTCATGGGTGCGAAGAAGATGAGCTTGCACCAGACCGGGTTTCAGGAGGTCATCATGAGTGCCGCATTGATCGATAAACTGCCGGAATCCATGGTGCTGATCGGCGTGCAGCCGGAGCAACTGGAAGATTACGGCGGTAGCCTGCGCGACGTGGTCAAGGCGCAGATTCCGCATGCGCTGGATATCGCGCTGGAATGGATGGCGCGCTGGGACATTCCCTGCCATAAGCGCAGCATTCCGCGTCCAACAGCCGGCGCCCTTGAAATATCGGCCTACGAGGCCGGCCGCCCTTCGGCGGAAGCAGCTTGCCGCATCGGCGACGACCGCATTCTGGCCGGGATGGCGCGTAACTGAATCATGTGTCTCGGCATCCCGATGCGGGTGGTCGAAATCGAAGGCATATTTGCCTGGTGCGAAGGGCGCAACGGCCGCAGCCGCATCAACACCATGCTGCTGGGCGATGTGGCGCCGGGGCAGTGGCTGCTGACTTTCCTCGACACCGCGCGCGAGGCCATCGGCGCCGAGCGTGCGGCGCTGATCGATTCCGCGCTGGATGCGCTCGATCGGATTGCCGCCGGAAACGGCGACTTCGACGATTGCTTTGCCGACCTGATCGACCGGGAGCCGCAGCTGCCGGATTTCTTGCGAAAGGAACAATCATGAACGCATCCGCCGCCTGGACGCCGCCGCGCTCCGCCATGAGCCGGAACTTCGGCGGCCTGCTGGACAGGCTGGTAGCCAGGCACAGCATGGCCGACCTCGATGAGGCCGGATTCCAGGCCTTTGCGGAGGCACCGGGCAATGGCGTGGTGCTGTTCACGGAGGAGCCAGACAAGGCGGCGGAAAGCTGGGATCTGGCGGTGATTTTCCCCGACCTGCTGGCGGCCTGTGGTGCCGGGCCGCGCGCCGCCGTGCTGCGTCCCGGGCGGTCTGCGGCGTTGCAGGCGCGCTTCGGCATCAATCGCCTTCCGGCGCTGCTGTTCCTGCGCGATGGCGGCTATGTCGGCATCATCGAAGGATTGCGCGACTGGGGCGATTTCGTTGTCGAATGCGCGGAAATGCTGCAAAAACCGGCCGGCCGCGCTCCCACGATCGGCATTGCGGTGACGGCGGCTGCGCCTTCAAGTTGCCATTAGGAGGTTGCGAAATGCGTGAATTCCCCATCCCCGTCGTCGCTTTCGGCCCCGGCTCCCATCCCGAGGCCGACGAAGCGGAATTTCTGCCGATGCCGCGCGACATGGAGGCTTTCTCCATGCCCAGCTACAACCTCGAGGCCGATCCGCAAACCCTTGCCGCCGCCTGCGGACTGATCGAGCGGTTGTGCGACGCCATGCTGCATGTGCCGCTGCACGGTCCGGGCAGGCCGCGCATCGAACTGATGGAGCTTGCCCCGCAGGTGGTCGAGCTGGTCAACCAGTCGCTGGGGCATGGCGAGGTCAGCATCCTGGTGCGCGAGCCGGTCACCCTGCGTATCCAGGAGACGGTGTTCGCCGGCATCTGGCGCGTCCAGGAGTTGTCGCCGCAGGGGATATTGCAGCGCGATGCCATCGTTGCCGGCGCCATTCCCTACGCGGTGCAGCAATCCGCCGAACTGGCGGCGTCAAACGGCGTCAAGGCGCCGCCACTGCGCGATGGCATCATGAACGCGCCGGCCATCCTCAACGAACTGCTGGATAAATCGCGCAGCCACCAGGCCGGGCAATCCGCGCACGTGGTCAACTTCTCGCTGTTGCCGGTTTCGCCGGAAGATATGGAATACCTGTTCGAAGCGTTCGGCGTGGGGCCGGTGACCATCCTGTCGCGCGGCTACGGCAACTGCCGCATTACCAGCACGCGGCTGGCCCATGTGTGGTGGGTGCAGTATTTCAACAGCATGGACCAGATCATCCTCAACACCATCGAGGTGGTGGACGTGCCCGAAGCGGCGCAGGCCGCCGCCGAGGACTACGCCGACAGCATGGAGCGGCTAGGCGAGTGGCTGGCGGCGATGAAGGCGGAAACCGTGTGAACATGTTCGAGGGATCGTACCTTGGCGACGACAGCAAGATCGGTGCTGTCACGCAACTGGAATGCGGCATCTGCTGGTGGGTGTACGATCCGGCGGTAGGCGATCCGGTGTCGCATGTGCCGCCCGGCACGCCGTTTTCTGCGTTGCCGGAACACTGGCGCTGCCCCAACTGCGATGCGCCGAAACACAAGTTCATGGCGAAGGGGGAGGCGTGAACGGGGAGCATCCGGCAGCGGAACTGGAGCGGGTATTCGCCCACATTGCCGCCACGCGCATGGCCGGCCTGCCCATCCTCAACCCGGCGTTGCGCGTCGAGGCGGTCGGTTTCCGCGCGTGGGAGGGGCGCTGGATCGGCGTGCTGGTGACGCCGTGGACGATCAGCCTGGTATTGCTGCCGGGCACGGGCGCACCGCTGGAACCGTTGCTTCTGGACCAGAAACGGGTGTGGAATTTCCCTTCCGGCGCCTACCAGTTCATGGGGCTGAACGAGGACGAGCTTGGGGCGTGCCATATCTGTTCGCTGATTTCGCCGGTGGCGGAATTCCCCGTTCACGAAGATGCGGTGGCCGTCGCCCGCGAGGCGATCGCTGCGTTGTTCAGGGAAACCCGGGCCGGGCATGGGGAAGACTTGGCAGGCATGATGGAGGATGCCAGACTGCGGGGTGAATCGCTCGCCCGCAAGAACCTGTCGCGGCGCGACTTTTTGCGTGTGTCCTTTCTGCGGAACTGACCTTGGCCGATACCGGCAAACTGAGCCTGCGCATCCACTGGGATGTCAAGGCGGTCGGGAAGGTGGAAATCGCCTCTTCGCGCCCGCAAGCGTTCCAGCTGCTCAGGGCCAGGGCGCCGGAGCACGCCGTGCAGATGGCGCCGCTGCTGTTCAGCCTGTGCGGCAAGGCGCAGGGCGCGGCAGCGGCCGCCGCAGTGGCGGCCGCGCAAGGCCGGGCGTTGCCGGATGCGGCAGGACTCGAACGCAGCATCGCCTGCGAGGCGCTGCAGGAGCACCTGTGGCGCCTGCTGCTGGATTGGCCGATACTATTCGGCCTGCCGCGAATGCAGACGGAATTTGTGCGCTGGCATGGCATGCTGCGCGAGATCGCCGCCGGGCGCGGCGAGATGCGCGCCTTGCGGAGCGAACTGGAGCATGGCTGGCTGGGCATGTCCGGCGACGGGTGGCGCACGCTGGACAGCTGCCGGGCCTTGCAGTCCTGGTGGCATGAGTCGGACAGCCCGGCGGCGCACCTGCTGGCGGCAATCGACGAAGCAGGCGACGGCGTGCAGGCTGTTTGCACGCCCCTGCTTCCGGCGTGGGGCGCAAACGACGCGCTGCTTGCCTGTGCCGGCAGCTGGACGCCGGATTTTGCCGCGCGGCCGGCGTGGGCTGGCCGCCCGGCGGAAACCGGGGCGCTGGCCTGGCACGCGGCAAAACCGCCGCTGCGCGATATGCTGCACCGGCGCCCTTCCAGGATACTGGCGCGCGTGCTGGCACGGGCGTACGATGTGCTGGAACTGGCGGACGCAACTGCTGCACCGCGCCTGGACCGGGCATCGGCGGAGAAGGGGGCCGGCCTGGCCGTGGTGCGGACGGCGCGCGGCCTGTTGATGCATCATGTGCGCATCGCGGCGGGGCTGGTGGAAGATTATTGCGTGGTGGCGCCCACCGAATGGAATTTTCATCCGCGCGGCGCGCTGGCGGAGGGGCTGAACGGGATGACGGAGAACGACGAAGCGCGCCTGGTGAAGCTGGCCGGAATTCACGCGCTGTCGCTCGACCCATGTGTGGAATACGGGATGGAGGTGTGCCATGCATGAAATGTCGCTGGCCGAAGGCGTGCTGCAGATCATCGAGGATGCCGCGCGCAGCCAGGGTTTCCGGCAGGTCAGGACGGTGTGGCTGGAAATCGGCCCGCTGGCCGGGGTCGAAAAAGAGGCCATGCGCTTCTGCTTCGAGGTGGTGATGCGCGACAGCATCGCCCACGAGGCGCGGCTGGAAATCGTCGAGACGCCGGGGCAGGGCTGGTGCATGCAATGCGCCTCTAGCGTGCCGGTCGCCGAACTGTTCGGCGCCTGCCCGCAGTGCGGCAGCCATCAGGTGCAGGTGACGGGCGGCAATGAAATGCGCGTGAAGGAACTGGAAGTGGAATAGGAGGAAACGGCAATGTGTACGACATGCGGCTGCGGAACAGGTGAAACCAGGATAGACGGGGAGGCGCTGCCTCGGGAACACGGCAGGCACTACCACGTGCATGCGGATGGCACCGCGCACGATCACGATCATTCCCACGATCACGACCATGCCCACGGCCTGATGCACTTCGGCGCCGGCCCGGCCGGAACCCACGCTCCCGGCATGAGCCAGGCGCGCATGGTGAAGATCGAGCGCGACATCCTCGCCAAGAACAATGCCTATGCTCGCGAAAACCGCGGCTGGTTCGCCGACCACGGCATCTTCACCCTCAACCTGGTATCCAGCCCCGGTTCCGGCAAGACCACGCTGCTGGTCAAGACCGTCGAAGCCCTGAACGGCCGCCTGCCGCTGGCAGTGATCGAGGGCGACCAGCAGACCGACAACGACGCCGCGCGCATCCGCGCCACCGGCGCGCCCGCGCTGCAGATCAACACCGGCAAGGGCTGCCATCTGGATGCGCATATGGTGGGGCATGCCATGCAGCGACTCGGGTTGCACGACGACAGCCTGCTGCTGATCGAAAACGTCGGCAACCTGGTGTGTCCGGCCGGCTTCGACCTGGGCGAAGCGCACAAGGTGGCGATCCTGTCGGTGACGGAAGGCGAGGACAAGCCGCTCAAGTACCCGGACATGTTCCGCGCGGCAAGCCTGATGCTGCTCAACAAGTGCGACCTGCTGCCCTACCTGGACTTCGACGCCGACCTCGCCGTGGAGAACGCGCGCCGCGTCAACCCGGCCATCCAGGTTGTCCGTCTCTCGGCTACCGGCGGCGAGGGTATGGCGGAATGGCTGGCCTGGATCGAGGCCGGCTGCCGCGATGCCGCAGCCGCCAAACGGCACAGCGTGGAAACGCTGAAGCAGCGGGTGGCCGAGTTGGAAGCCCGGCTCGCCGCAGTGCAGGGATAAGGGCAGCAATGCGCGCTGTCGCGGCAGCTTCCGAACCGGCGACGGACTGCGTCGAGCGGGTCATCCGCTTGCCGGGCGCATCCAGACCGGTGCTGGCGATGGGCGCGTGGTTCAAGAACACGCTGTGCGTGACTTCCGGGCGACAGGCCTTCGTCAGCCGCAGCGCCGGCGATCTCGACACCCCCGAAGCCTGCCGCGCCCATGAGGCCATGGCCTATGCGCTGCTCGGTTGGCTCGGTGAAAAGCCGCATGCCATCGCGCACGACTTGCACCCGGATTTCTACTCCAGCCGCTGTGCGGCCATGCTGGCCTCCGAACTTGGCGTGCCACTGGTCGCGGTGCAGCATCATCACGCCCACATCGTGGCGGTGGCGGTGGAGCACGGCTTTGAGGAACCGCTGCTGGGGCTGGCGCTGGACGGCGTGGGGCTGGGCAGCGACGGCAGCGCCTGGGGCGGCGAGTTGTTGCGGGTGGATGGTGCCGGCTTCGAGCGTCTGGGATATTTGCGCCAGCTGCCGCTGCCGGGCGGCGACCGCGCAGCGCGCGAGCCGTGGCGCATGGCCGCGGCGGCGCTACACGAAACCGGCCGCGGCGGGCAAATTTCCGTGCGTTTCGCCGATGAGCCGGGCGCGGCGGCGGTGGTCGCCATGCTGCAACGCGGCCTCAATTGCCCGCCGACTTCCAGCGCCGGGCGCCTGTTCGATGCCGCGGCGGGCCTGCTGGGGCTATGCCGGAGGATGGAATTCGAGGCGCAGGCCGCCATTGCGCTGGAGCAGGCGGCGACGCGCCATGTCGAAACCCACGGCATGCCGCAGCCGCTGCCAGGCGGCTGGCAGGTGGACGCCGACAACCGGCTCGATCTGCGGCCGTTGCTCGGCCAGCTTGCCGAAGCGGGCGATGCCGGGGCGGGCGCGGCGCTGTTTCACGCCACGCTGGTCGCCGCGCTGGCGAACTGGGTGGCGCAGGCGGCGCGGGATACCGGTATCGCCACGGTTGCCTGCGGCGGCGGATGTTTCCTGAACCGGCTGCTGTCGGCGGGATTGCGGGAAGCCTTGGCCGCGCGCGGCATCGTCATGCTGGCGGCGCGGGCCATGCAGCCCGGCGATAGCGCCATAGCCCTGGGCCAGGCCTGGGTGGCGCAACGGATTTTACGAGGAGGTTGAAGCATGTGTCTGGCCATACCGGCACGCATCGAGGAAATGAGCGGGGCTGATGCCGCGGTCGTCAATCTGGGGGGCGTGCGCAAGGAAATTTCGCTGGCGCTGGTGGAAGGCGTGGATGTCGGCGACTACGTCATTGTCCATGTCGGTTATGCCTTAAGCCGGCTGGACCCGGACGAGGCCGAGAAAACACTGGCCTTGTTCGCCGAACTGAATGGTGTGGCATCATGAAATACGTCGACGAATTTCGCGACGGCAAGCTGGCGCGCAATCTTGCTGCCAGCATCACGGCCGCGATCCTGCCCGACCGCAGCTACAGCTTCATGGAGTTCTGCGGCGGCCATACCCATGCCATTTCGCGCTATGGCATCGCCGAACTGCTGCCCGCCAACGTGCGCATGATTCACGGCCCCGGCTGCCCAGTGTGCGTACTGCCGATCGGCCGCGTGGACAACGCCATCCGGCTGGCGCTGGAGCACGGTGTGATCCTGTGCAGCTACGGCGACACCTTGCGCGTCCCGGCGTCGGACGATCTTTCCCTGCTCAAGGCCAAGGCCCGCGGCGGCGACGTGCGCATGGTGTATTCCAGCGCCGATGCCCTGCAGATCGCCCGCGACAACCCGCAGCGCGAGGTGGTGTTTTTCGCGATCGGCTTCGAAACCACCACCCCGCCCACCGCGCTGGTGATCAGGCAGGCCGCCGCCGAGGGGCTGTCCAACTTCAGCGTGCTGTGCAACCACGTGCTGACGCCCTCGGCCATCACCCACATTCTTGAGTCGCCGGAAGTAAGGCAGTACGGCACCGTCCCGCTGGACGGCTTTATCGGTCCGGCCCATGTCAGCACCGTGATCGGCAGCCGGCCCTATGAGCATTTCGCCGAGGAATACCGCAAGCCGGTGGTGATCGCCGGGTTCGAGCCGCTGGACGTGATGCAGGCCATCCTGATGCTGGTGCGGCAGGTGAACGACGGCCGCGCGCAAGTGGAGAACGAATTTACCCGCGCCGTCACGCGCGACGGCAACGTGAAGGCGCAGGCGCTGGTTTCGGAAGTGTTCGAGCTGCGGCGCAGCTTCGAATGGCGCGGGTTGGGCGAAGTGCCGTATTCCGCGCTGAAAGTGCGTCAGGCCTTTGCCTGGTTCGATGCCGAGACGCGCTATGGGCTGGATTATATTCCGGTGGCCGACAACAGGGCCTGCGAGTGCGGCGCCATCCTGCGCGGCGTAAAAAAGCCGCAGGACTGCAAGCTGTTCGGCACCGCCTGCACGCCTGAGTCACCGATGGGTTCCTGCATGGTATCGAGCGAGGGCGCCTGCGCGGCGCATTACACCTACGGGCGGTTCAAGGACATCGCGGTGGCGGCGGCATGAACGGCAAGCTTAAAAAGCATTACGTCCGTGCGCTGGACATCCGGAACGGCCGCGTCGACATGAGCCACGGCAGCGGCGGGCGGGCGATGGCGCAACTGATCGAGGAACTGTTCGGGCGCGCGTTCGACAACGACTTCCTGCGCCAGGGCAACGACGGCGCGCTGCTGCCGCAGGCTCACGGCCGGCTGGTGATGGCCACCGACGCCCACGTGGTATCGCCGCTGTTCTTTCCCGGCGGCGACATCGGCAGCCTGTCGGTGCACGGCACCATCAACGACGTGGCGATGATGGGCGCGCGGCCGCTGTACCTGTCGGCTGCCTTCGTGCTGGAAGAAGGCTTTCCGCTGGCCGATTTGCAGCGCATCGTGCAATCGATGGCGTCGGCAGCGCGGGAGGCCGGCGTGTCCATCGTCACCGGCGATACCAAAGTCGTGGAACAAGGCAGCGCCGACGGCATATTCATCGCCACCACCGGCGTCGGCGTCGTGGCCGACGGCATCGATTTATCTGGCGCCCATGCCCGCCCCGGCGATGCCATCCTGGTTTCCGGCAGCATCGGCGATCACGGCATTGCCATCATGAGCCGGCGCGAGAACCTGGCGTTCGACGTGCCGATCGAATCCGATACCGCCGCACTGCACGGCTTGGTCGAGGCCATGCTGGAATGCGGGGCCGCCATCCGCTGCCTGCGCGACCCGACCAGGGGCGGGCTCGCCGCCACGCTCAACGAAATTGCCACCCAGTCCGGGGTCGGCATGCTGCTGGACGAAGCCGCCATCCCGGTCAAGCCGGTGGTGGATGCAGCCTGCGAGTTTCTCGGCCTGGATCCGCTTTATGTCGCCAATGAGGGCAAGCTGGTGGCGATCTGCGCGGCGCGGGATGCCGAACGCCTGCTGGCCGCAATGCGGGCGCATCCGCTGGCGCGGGAGGCCGCCGTCATCGGCACCGTGCACGAGGATCGGCACCATTTCGTGCAAATGAAAACCGGCTTCGGCGGTCATCGCAATGTGGACTGGCTGGCCGGCGAGCAGCTGCCGCGGATTTGTTGAAATGCGTATCCTGTTTCTCACCCACAGCTTCAACAGCCTTGCGCAACGTTTGTGGCTGGAGTTGACCGCTCGCGGCCACGAAGTTTCGGTTGAGTTCGACATCGCCGACACGGTAACGGAGGAGGCTGTCGCGTTGTGGCGGCCGGATATCATCGTCGCGCCTTTCCTCAAGCGCGCGATTCCGGCCTCGATCTGGTCGCGCCACGTCTGCCTGGTGGTGCATCCTGGCATCGTCGGCGATCGTGGGCCGTCATCGCTGGACTGGGCGATCCAGCAAGGCGAGACAGAGTGGGGAGTCACCGTGCTGCAGGCCAACGCGGTGATGGACGGCGGTGATATCTGGGCGGCGGAGACTTTCTCCATGCGGCCGGCGAAAAAATCCAGCCTGTACCGCAACGAGGTGACGGAAGCGGCGGTGCGCGGCGTACTGTCCGCGCTGGATTGTTGGCCAGACTATCAGCGCGGCATCTGGCGACCGATGCCGCTTGACTACGGCGATGCCGCGGTGCGCGGGCGCGAACGCCCGGCGATGCGGCAGGCTGATCGGGAAATCGACTGGCAGCACGATGATACGACTACCGTGCTGCGCAAGATACATGCGGCTGACGGCTCGCCCGGTGTGCGCGACATCCTGTTTGGTCAGCCGTGCCTGCTGTTCGATGCGCGGCTGGCGCATTACGCGGGTGAGCCCGGAGCATTGCTGGGCCGTTCCGGCGCTTTCCTGCTGCGCGCTACCGTCGATGGTGCGGTATGGATCGGCCACGCAAGACGTCCCGACCGGCCGCAGCCGATCAAGCTGCCCGCGGCGGTAGCCTTTGCCGACGAGGCGGTGGTGTTGCCGGAACTGGGCGGGGCCGACGATATCCGGTATGAGGAAATCGGCGAGGTAGGCTTGCTGCATTTCGATTTCTACAATGGCGCGATGTCCAGCGGCCAATGCCTGCGGCTGTGCGCCGCTTTTGCCGCCGCCCAGGAGCGGCCGACCAGGGTGCTGGTGCTGATGGGCGGAGAAGACTTCTGGTCCAATGGCATCCACCTCAACCGCATCGAGGCCGCCGACAGCCCGGCGGACGAGTCCTTGCGCAACATCGAGGCGATGGACGACCTGGCGCTGGCTATCCTGCAAACCCACGACAAGCTGACGGTGGCCGCGTTGCAAGGCAATGCCGGCGCCGGCGGCTGTTTCCTGGCGCTGGCGGCGGACGAAGCGTGGGCGCGCGATGGCATCGTCCTCAACCCGCACTACCGCAATATGGGCAATCTGTACGGTTCGGAATACTGGACCTATCTGCTACCCAGGCGCGTCGGGATGAAGCGGGCGCAGCAGATCATGCATAACCGCCTGCCGCTTTCCGCCAAAGGCGCGGCGGAGGAGCATCTGCTGGATGCCTGCCTGGACGCCGAGCCGGCGGCGTTTCGCACCGCAGTGAAGCATCGGGCACAAGCGCTGGCCGCCGCGCCGGATTACGCAGAACGGCTGGCCGCCAAGGGCGCGTGCAGGGTCTGCGATGAAGCAAAAAAACCGCTGGCCGCCTACCGCGCCGAGGAGTTGGCCGAGATGCGGCGCAATTTCTACGGCTTCGACCCCAGCTATCACTATGCGCGCCAGCATTTCGTCTTCAAGCAGCCGCACGCATGGACGCCGCGCCACCTGGCGCTGCACCGCGATCTGGCTCCGCAGGTCCCGCCGGGGCTGGAAGCTTTGGTCGCGGAGCCGACATGAACGGCCATCGAACAAGCCTGCCCGCAGTGCTGGTCGTGGACGACGAAGTGCGCTCGCAGGAAGCGCTGCGCCGCACGCTGGAAGAAGAATTCACCGTACTGACCGCTTCCGGCGCGCGGGAAGCCCAGGCCATCATGGAAGGCGAGTTCGTGCAGGTGGTGCTGTGCGACCAGCGCATGCCGGAAACCACAGGCGTCGAATTCCTGAAGATCGTGCGCGAACGCTGGCCGGACGCGGTGCGCCTCATCATTTCCGGCTATACGGAAACCGAGGATATCATCGCCGGCATCAACGACGCCGGCATCTACCAGTACATCCTCAAACCCTGGCACCCGGACGCGCTGCTGCTGACGGTGCGCGCCGCCGCCCAATTGTACGATCTGCAACAGCAGACCCAGCGCATGAACCTGGAACTGCGCACCGCCGAACCGGTGCTAAGGCAGCGCGTGGAAGCAAAGCGGGAGAAGCTCAAGGATCATTACGAGTTTGCGCGCATCACCCGCGCTGCGGCCAGCCCGCTCAACCAGGTCGTGGAGCTGGCGGCACGTGTCGCGGGTTGCGACATCGCGGTGCATATTTCCGGCGAATCGGGCACCGGCAAGGAGCTGCTGGGACGCGCCATCCACTACAGCAGTCCGCGCACCGGGCGCGCCTTCGTGATCGAAAACTGCGGTGCCATGTCCGACCAGCTGCTGGAATCGGAACTGTTCGGCCATAAGCGCGGCAGCTTCACCGGGGCGTTCGAGGACCGTGTCGGGCTGTTCGAGCAGGCCGACGGCGGTACCATTTTTCTGGACGAGATCGGCGACACCTCGCCGGCGTTTCAGGTCAAACTGTTGAGGGTCTTGCAGGAAGGCGAGATCCGCCCGGTCGGCAGCTCGCGTTCGCGCAAGGTGGACGTGCGCGTGCTCTCCGCCACCAACCGCGACCTGGAAGAGGAAGTGCGGCGCGGGCGTTTCCGCGAAGACCTCTACTACCGCCTGACCCAGTTCGTGCTGCAGGTGCCGCCGCTGCGCGAACGCAAGATGGACATCCCGCTCATTGCCTTCGACCTCTTGGGCGCGGCAGCGCGGGGCATGGGCAAGGATACGGCGGGCTTCACCCCGGAGGCGCTGGACTGCCTCGCGCGCTACCACTGGCCGGGCAACGTGCGCGAGCTGCACAATGAAATCCTGCGCGCCTTGACGCTGGCCGACGGGTCGCATGTCGGCGCGCACCTGTTTTCGCCCAAGGTGCTGCGTGCGGCGCCCGAGGAAGATGCCCCCGACATGAGCGTGCTGGCCGGCCTGGACGGCGGCCTCAAGGAGCGCATGGAGGCGCTGGAGGCGCGCGTGCTGCGCGAAACCCTGATCCGCCACCGCTGGAACAAGACCCGTGCGGCGGGCGAACTGGGCCTGTCGCGCGTCGGGCTGCGCAGCAAGCTGTCGCGCTACGGTCTGGAGAAAAAAACTGAATAGCGCCGCCCCCCTCAACCTGCTCTGGCTGCAATCCGGCGGCTGCGGCGGCTGCACGCTGTCGCTGCTCAACGCCGACTGCCGCAACCTGTTCGACACCCTGGAGGGCTTCGGCATCCGCCTGCTGTGGCATCCCTCCCTGTCCGAGGAAAGCGCGCAGGAAGCACGCAGGATCATGGCCGACTGCGCCAGCGGTGCCACGCGGCTCGATATTCTCTGTCTGGAAGGCGCGGTGCTGCGCGGCCCGCACGGCGGCGGCGGCTATCATCGCACGACCGGCGGCGATGCCATGATGGCGCTGGTGGAACGGCTGGCGCGTGTCGCCCGGCATACGGTGGCGGTGGGCAGCTGTGCGGCTTTCGGCGGCGTCACCGCCGGCGGCTGCAACCCGGCGGACGCGTGTGGATTGCAATTCGAGTCCGATACTCCCGGTGGGCTGCTGGGCAAGGATTACCGGGCGCACAGTGGCTTGCCGGTGGTCAACATTGCCGGTTGCCCGACGCATCCCAACTGGGTGATCGAAACCCTGGCCGCGCTGGCTTCCGGCCTGCTGGATGCCTCCGGGCTGGACGCTTTCCAGCGTCCGCGCCTGTATGCCGACCACCTGGTGCACCACGGCTGCACCCGCAACGAGTACTACGAGTTCAAGGCCAGCGCGCACAAACCGTCCGATCTTGGCTGCCTGATGGAAAACATGGGCTGCAAGGGCACGCAGGCCCATGCGGACTGCAACATCCGCCTGTGGAACGGCGAAGGCTCCTGCACGCGCGGCGGCTATGCCTGCGTGTCCTGCACCGAACCCGGTTTCGAGGAGCCGGGCCATCCGTTCGCCGAAACGCCCAAGATCGCCGGCATCCCGGTCGGCCTGCCCACCGACATGCCGAAGGCCTGGTTCGTGGCGCTGGCGTCCTTGTCCAAATCGGCTACGCCCAAGCGCGTCAAGGAGAATGCCGTGGCCGATCATCAGGTGGTGACGCCGGCGGTAAAAAAGACGCGCTGGAAATGAAAGGTTATTCCCAAAATTATTGCGCTTACCAGTTTGGGGTTGCGCGGTGCTCGAAATCCTCATGTACTACTTGTACATTCCGGTTTCTGCGCTCCGGGCGCCCCCAAACTGGTTGCGCTCGCTACATTTTTGGAACAACTTTCGATAAGGGTGGCCTATGACGACGCGCCGCGTGGTCGGCCCTTTCAACCGCGTGGAAGGCGATCTCGAACTGACGCTGGAGATCGCCGATGGGCGGGTACAATCGGCTTACGTCAATTCGCCGATGTATCGCGGCTTCGAGCAGATTCTCAAGGGCAAGCATCCGCTCGATGCGCTGGTCTATGTGCCGCGCATTTGCGGCATCTGTTCGGTGGCGCAGTCAGTTGCGGCCGCCCAGGCGCTGGCGCAGGCGATGGGGCTGCAAGCCCCGGAGAATGGCCGTTTGGCATCCAACCTCACGCTGGCGGCGGAGAACCTGGCCGACCATCTGAGCCATTTCTACCTGTTCTTCATGCCTGATTTCGCCCGCGCGGCTTATCGCGACCGGTCGTGGTTCGCCGATGCGCAGGCGCGTTTCAAGGCGGTCACGGGCAGCGCCACGGCTGACGTGCTGCCGGCGCGCGCCAAGTTCATGCACATGATGGGCTATCTGGCCGGCAAATGGCCGCACACGCTCTCCCTGCAGCCGGGTGGTTCGGCGCGCCCGCTGGAAGAGGCGGAGAAATTGCGGCTCGTTATCCTGCTGGCGGAATTCCGTGCCTTTCTGGAGCGCACCCTGTTTGGCGACCGGCTGGAGGCAGTGGCCGCGCTGGATTCGGAAGCCGCATTGCTGCGCTGGATGGAACCCCGCGCGACACAGGCCGATTTCCCGCGCTTTCTCGCCATGGCGCGCGATCTGGAATTGCACCGGCTGGGGCGGGCGACCGACCGCTTCATGAGCTACGGTGCGTATCATGATGGCGCGGCGCCTCTGTTCCCACCCGGTGTGTGGGATGGCGACTTGCAGGCGCTTGACGTATCTTCCATCCGCGAGGATGTCTCGCACAGCTGGATGACCGGTGAGGCCGCGCTGGCGCCGGCCGAAGGCTATACCCTGCCGCAGCCCGGCAAGCCGGGCGCGTATTCCTGGTGCAAGGCGCCCAGGCTGGACGGCCGCGTGGTAGAGACCGGCGCGCTGGCGCGGCAGATGGTGGCCGGGCACCCCCTGATCCGCGATCTGGTGGCGCGCCACGGCGGCAATGTCACTGCGCGCGTGGTGGCGCGGCTGCTGGAATTTGCGCGTGTGCTGCCGGTGATGGAAAACTGGGTCAGGCAGATACATCCCGGCGCAGCGTTCTGCTTTCCCGCCACGGCACTGGATAACGCGCGCGGCATGGGTCTGGTCGAAGCCGCGCGCGGCAGCCTGGGGCACTGGCTGGAGGTGTGCGAGGGTAAAATCCATAACTACCAGATCGTCGCGCCCACTACCTGGAATTTTTCCCCGCGCGATGCCGCAGGTGCGCCCGGCCCCCTGGAACTGGCGCTGATCGGCGTGGCGGCGGAAGAGCATACCGAAGGCGCACCGGTTGCGGTGCAGCACGTGGTGCGCTCGTTCGATCCGTGCATGGTGTGTACTGTTCACTGATAGGCGCCATATGCAACGCTTCACCATTTCCCTCGACGAAAAGCTGGCCAATGAGTTTGACCGGCTGATCCGCGAGCGCGGCTACCAGAACCGTTCCGAGGCGATGCGCGACCTGCTGCGCGGCAGGCTGGATGCGCTGCGCATCCAGCAGGCGCAGGCGCCGTTCTGCGTGGCCAGTCTGTCCTATGTCTACAACCATCACGAGCGCGACCTGGCGGAGCGGCTGACGGAGCTTCAGCACCAGCACCACGACCTGGTGGTGGCGTCTACCCATGTCCATCTGGATCACGACGACTGCCTGGAAACCGCCATCCTGCGCGGGGCGACCGAGGACGTGCGGCGCTTTGCCGATGCCGTCACGGCGCAGCGCGGCGTGCGTCACGGGCAGCTCAACCTGGTGCCGGTGGAGATGGAAGGCGGCCATCATCACCATGCCCACAGTCATCCGACGACGTAACCCGAATGAGCATCGACAGCGGCAATTCTCCCTTTGAAAGCCTGGCGCAGGCAACGCCGCCGGAGGCCCTGTCCGAGGCCACCTGGATCGAGGTGATCCGCAAGATGGACGAGGTGTACAACGAGCTGTTGCAATACGAGGTGGCGCTGGAACAGAAGAACGCCGCGCTGGAAGAGTCGCAGCAGTTCATTTTCAGCGTGCTTACCTCGATGTCGGATCTGCTGGTGGTGTGCGACCGCCACGCCGTGATCGAGGAGGTGAACCAGGCGCTCATCAATTTCACCGGCAAAAGCGAGGCGCAGCTCAAAGGCGCGAAACTGGCCTCGCTGTTCGCCGAAGCCGGTTCCCGCGAGTCGGCGGAGCGTGTGATCGCCCGGCTGGCGTCGGAACCGGCGCACGATCTGGAACTGCAGTTCCGCACCCGCGACGGCGGTGCCACGCCGGTGGCGCTCAACTTCACTCCGCGTCTGTCCGGCGCCGGCAAGCTGCTCGGCGTGGTCATCACCGGCAGGCCGGTAGGCGAGTTGCGGCGCGCCTATCGGGCATTGCGCGAGGCGCATGATGCGCTCAAGCGCACCCAGCAGCAGTTGCTGCAATCGGAAAAAATGGCGTCATTGGGACGGCTGGTGGCAGGCGTGGCGCATGAACTCAACAATCCGATCAGTTTCGTGCTGGGCAACGTGCATGCCATGCGGCGCTACACCCCGCGCTTCAAGCGCTACCTCGATGCGGTGCATGCGGGCGCCAGCCACGAGGCGCTGGCTGGGTTGCGCGAAGAACTGCACATCGACCGCATCCTCGACGATCTCGCCCCGCTGCTGGACGGCGCCATCGAAGGCGCGGAGCGTACGCGCGACATCGTGGACGGCCTCAAGCGCTTTTCCGCCGCCGATCGTAATGAAAATGTACAGTTCAATCTGGCCGAGATCATCGAGCGCTCCGCGCATTGGGTGACGCGCGCCACGCCGCCGGGCTTCCGCGTCGAACTGGAACTGCCGGAACGATTGCCGGTGGCGGGGTCGCCGGGGCAGATGCAGCAGGTCATCATTAACCTGGTGCAGAATGCCGCCGACGCTACTGACGGGATTTCTGAGCCCTTGCTAACGGTGTGTGCCTGGCAGGAAAACGGCGAGATCGCGGTAGCGTTCCACGATAACGGTCCCGGCATCGCCGCCGAAGCGCTGGACAAGATTTTCGACCCGTTCTACACCACCAAGCCGGTCGGCAAGGGTACCGGGCTGGGGTTGTCCATCAGCTACGGCATCGTCGAACGCCACGGCGGCCGGCTCTCCGCCGGCAATCTGCCGGAGGGCGGCGCGGAATTCGTACTGCGCCTGCCTGCGGTGACCTGCTGAATCGGAAAGTTTCCTTCCGTTTTACGCACCATATTGGTAACCTTAGGATTTGTTATCTGCCAAAAATATCTTCACCCTAAATTTAGAATTACTTGTGATTGTTTATAAACCAGCATGTTATCAATCATCTCATGCCCCTGATTGCAGCGCAGTTATCTGGCATGCTTCTTGTTATGAAGATATGGATAAAACTTCATACCGGAGTCGGGCATGGACAACACCTTATATCCGCTGATCGTGCTGGCCTTTGTGCTGGGCGCCAAACACGGGCTGGATGCCGACCATCTGGCGACCATCGACGGCATGACCCGTTTCAATGCCGCTGCTGGCCGCCTGCGTCTGGCGCGTCTTTGCGGATTGTTGTTCTCGCTGGGGCATGGCGCCGTGGTGTGCGTGGCGGCAGTCGCCGCCGGACTGCTGTTCAGCCAGGCAGCGGTGCCGGGCTGGATGGACGCGGTGGGCGCCTGGGTGTCGGCGTTTTTCCTGCTGCTGCTGGGCGCGCTCAACCTGCATGCCGTGTTTTCCACCCCCCATCATGAAGTGGTGCGCCTGGTCGGCGTCAAGGGGCGTTGGCTGGGAAGACTGAAGTGCGCCGGCCATCCGGCCATGGTGGCGCTGGTGGGCGCGCTGTTTGCGCTTTCCTTTGATACGCTCTCCCAGGCGGCGCTGTTTTCCGCTTCCGCCGCACACCGCGGCGGCATGGTATACGCGTTGCTGCCGGCGATGTTTTTCATGCTCGGCATGATGGCGACCGATGCCGCCAATGGCTGGTGGATTTCGCATTTACTCAAGCGTGCCGACGCCACCGCCCGTGCCGCCTCGCGTATCATGGGATTGACCGTGGCTGTACTCAGCCTTGCCGTGGCTGGACTGGGCTTGTCGCGCCGTTACCTGCTCGAAGCTGCCGCCTGGCAGGAAGGCCGCGAACTGGCGCTGGGTGCCGCCGTCATCTGCATCGTGGCGTCCGCTTTTCTGCTCGCCCGCTATTGGCCGCGCCGAGCTGCGGCTATCGCCTGATTTTTCCGTTGTCATGCAACTGCCGTTGGCAATGCTGCGGAAAGCGGTATGAAGAAAAACTGTTTTGTCTTACTGCTGCTCGCCGCTGCGTTTCACGCCCAGGCGAACGAGTCGCTGACAACGAACGATGTGGAGGTGACGGCGACGCGGATCAACCTGATCGGCGTGGCGGACAGCGCCAGCCAGGGTGTCGTGCCGGCTGACCGCATTGCCAATGTGCCGCTGCTGCGGCCGGGCGAGGTGCTGGAACAGACGCCGGGGCTGATCGTCAGCCAGCACTCCGGCACTGGCAAGGCCAACCAGTACTACCTGCGCGGCTTCAATCTGGACCACGGCACCGATTTTGCCGTCTGGCTGGAAGGCATGCCGGTCAACATGCCGACCCACGGGCATGGACAGGGTTATGCCGACGCCAATTTTCTCATCCCGGAACTGATAGACAGGATCGAATTCAAGAAAGGGCCGTATTTCGCCGACGAGGGCGATTTCTCGGCGGCGGGGGCGACGCATGTCTATTACGCTCGCCACCTGCCGCAATCCATCGCCAGCATGGGCTGGGGCGAAGACGGCTTCCGCCGCCTGTTGTTCGCAGGTTCGCCGCAGCAGGCAGCCGACGGGCGCCTGACTTACGCGCTGGAGGCGCACACCTACGACGGCCCGTGGGACAACCCGGAAAACCTCGGCAAGCTGAACGGGTTGTTACGCTGGAGCAGCGGCGACGCCGAACACGGCTTCGACCTGCTGGCCATGGCCTATCGTGCGCATTGGGATTCCAGCGACCAGATTCCGCTGCGTGCAATCAATTCCGGGCTGATCGGACGGTTAGGCGCGCTCGACCCTACCGACGGCGGGAACACGCACCGCTACAGCCTGTCCGCCGACTGGCGCGGCGGCCCGTGGCAGGTCAATGCCTATGTCATCGACTACCGGCTGAACCTGTTTTCCAACTTCACTTTTTTCCTGGACGATCCGGTCAACGGCGACCAGTTCGAGCAGTTCGATCAGCGTCGCGTATACGGAGGTTCGGCGATGCGCCGCTGGGAGATGGATCTGGCCGGCCGGCCGCTGGAGCAGTCGTTCGGCATGCAGGCGCGTTATGACCGCATTGCTACAGTAGGGTTATATCACACCGTCGCACGCCGGCGCATCGGCACGGTGCGCCAGGACCGCGTTGACCAGATATCGGCGGCACTGTGGTGGCAGGCCAACTGGCAGGCGACGGAACGGCTGCGCGCTACGCTGGGGCTGCGCGGAGACCGCTACGATTTCGACGTGACGAGCGATAATCCGCTCAACTCCGGAAAAACCAATGGCGCCATCGTCAGCCCCAAGTTCGGCCTGGCCTGGCGCGCGGGCCGCGATACCGACCTCTACTTAAACTGGGGGCGCGATTTTCACAGCAACGACGGGCGCGGCGCCACCATTCGCGTCGATCCCCAAAGCGGAATACCTGTGAGCCCGGTGAATCCCTTGGTTCGTGCGACAGGTGAAGAAATTGGGCTGCGCGCGGCCTGGTCGCCCAACTGGCATACTACCCTGGCGCTGTTCCGCCTCAACATCGATTCGGAACTACTGTTTACCGGCGATGCGGGAACTACCGAGCCCAGCCGTCCAAGTCGGCGTGAGGGTGTCGAGTGGACCAACCACTACCGGCCTTTGAACTGGATGTATGTGGATGCTGATTTTGCCGTGTCGCGCGCCCGTTTCACCGACGCCGACCCGGCGGGCAGCCATATCCCCGGCGCTGTCGAGAAAACCGCGTCCATTGGCGTTGCGGTAGAGCACGAGCTTGGCTGGTCCGGCTCTGCACGGCTGCGCTATTTTGGCCCGCGCCCGCTGATAGAGGACAACAGCGTACGCTCCAAGGGCTCGCTGCTGGTCAACGGGCGCCTGGGCTACCGCTACAGCAAGAATGTCACGGTTGCGCTGGACGCGCTCAACCTGTTCGACCGCAAGGTTTCCGACATCGACTATTACTACGAATCGCAGCTTGCCGGGGAAGCCGCGCCGGTGCCGGATATTCACACGCACCCTGCTGAGCCGCGCACCCTGCGCCTGACGCTGCAATACCTTTACTGAGGAGGCAACTTCATCGAAGTCATTGAGCAACAGGCCAACGCAATGTGGCAAGGGACTAGGCCCATCGCCATTTTGCCACGGACTTATGACAGGTCCAGCACGATTCCTTCCGCGAGCAGCATCCCTTTGATTCTTTCCAGGTGCAGGTCTTTTTCGGGCGGTTTTTGGTAGGTCAGAAGCGTTTGGGCGATGGATAACAATATCGCCTTGTTGGTCTTATCCAAGGCTTGAACAACTGCCTCGAGTTCTTTTTCCGGATCTCTTCCCAGCAATGCTGCCGGCGGTTTGCCGGTTCCGTGCTGCAGCCATTCGCGCGTTACGCCCAGCGCTTTCGCCAGCCCGGCGATCAAGCTCGATGCGGGATGCTGGTTAAGACCCGATTCAAGTTCGGCGATGGCCGGGCTCGAAACCCCGGCGAGCCGGCTCAATGCAGTCTGCGACAGACCTGCCGCTTCGCGTGCGGCCTTGATGCGTTGGGCTAGCGACGAGGTGAAGGAAACCGCCGGGATTGTTCCGGCTAGTTTCTCAGGATCGGTTTCCAGCACTTTCGCAATATCGAGAAGTGCAGCGGAAGTGAGGCTTAACGGCTCTCCTTTTTCTATCGTGCTGATGATCTCCAGCGATACGCCGGAGAGCTTGCCCAACTCATCAATCGTAAGCTGCTTCTCTACACGGAGAGTTTTGATGCGGTCGCCCAGTGTAGTCATTAGGCTGTCCCTTCGTTGGTAAGTCGCCGTAATCGGCGCAATTTCCAGGCCTGCCATGGCATTTTTATTATTTGGCTCATGAGTGCCGGCACAGGGTTTGCTTGAACGGTTTGATTATGAGTGCAGGCAATGCTGCAAGTCTAGAAATAGATTGTTCGATGTGTCAAGGAATCTGGGATTGCAACATGGATATTAGAATATATATAATGAGATGCTGTAGTCTTGTTTTTTTATGTAATGCTCCCTGTAAGAAGTGTGGCTTTGATGCCGCTCGGGTCCTTGGGCTCTGAGCGGTATTTTTTGCCTGCAAATGCAGGGTATCCATGCCAACCGGAGTGAGAGTCGAATCTCGCGTTAAATTAGGAGATGGAAATGGCTATCAGCAGCGCTACCAATTCAGCGTCTATATCTGCGACGAATATTCAGCGACCGAACCCCGCCAAGGAAGCCGAAGATAAAAAAGCGCTTCAGCAGGCGGAGGTGAAGCCAGCCGATGCCGCGCAGCCGGCCGCAGCTTCACCCTTGTCCACGCTGGGGTCCATCATCAACACGACGGCTTGAAGCGTCATTTCGAGACGGATATCGCACACACAACAGGAGTGCCTGCCTTGGACGTGCCCGAAAACGATCATGCATCCTATCTGAATCCGATTCTCTCCAGGTATCGTTATCAGGCTACCCATCTGATGCAAATCCTGCGCGAAGCGCAGGAGTGCTACGATTATCTCCATCCGGATGCCATCGATTACCTGACGGCCGAGTTGCGGATACCCCGCACCAAGATCGAGGGCGTCGCCAGCTTTTATTCCTTCTTCTACCTGCGGTCGCGGGGGCGATATCGCGTGCTGTTTTCCGATAACATCACCGACCGCATGCTGGGCAACGTCGCGCTGATGAAGCGCATGTGCAACCAGCTGTGGGTCGAGCCGGGCAAAGTCTCCGAAGACGGCCTGGTGAGCATAGACCTGACCTCGTGCACCGGCATGTGCGACCAGGGGCCGGCGCTGCTGGTGAACAATATTGCAATTACCCGTCTCGATACCGGGCGCGTGGACGAAATTTGCGACCTTATCCGCGAGCAGGTGCCGCTGGCTCAATGGCCGCAGGAATTTTTCCGGGTAACCGATAACATCCGCCGCAAGGATATATTGCTGGACGACAGTTTCATTTCCGGAGCGGCCTTGGCTGCGGCGCTGATACGAGGCCCCGAGGCGCTGCTGGCCGAGGTGCAGGTTTCCAACCTGCGCGGCCGCGGCGGCGCGGGCTTCGCCACCGGCGTCAAGTGGGAATCCTGCCGCAATGCGCCGGGCGAGGCGCACTACGTGGTGTGCAATGCCGATGAGGGCGAGCCGGGGACGTTCAAGGACCGTGTGCTGCTGACTTCCTACGCCGACAAGGTGTTCGAGGGCATGGCGCTGTGCGGCTTTGTCATCGGCGCTCGCAAGGGCATGCTCTACCTGCGCGGCGAATACCATTATCTGCTCCAGCACCTCAATGCGGTGCTGGAGCGGCGCCGGCAGCAGAAGCTGCTGGGTAGCGGCATTCTCGGCCAGACCGGCTTCGATTTCGATATAGAAATCCACCTTGGCGCCGGCGCCTATATCTGCGGCGAGGAATCGGCGCTGATCGAATCGCTGGAAGGCAAGCGCGGCACGCCGCGCAACCGTCCGCCGTTCCCGGTGACGCACGGCTACCTCAACCAGCCGACGGTGGTGAATAACGTCGAAACCTTTGCCGCCACCTGCCATATCGCGCAAAAGGGCGGCGCCTGGTATGCCGGCATCGGCACCGGGAAATCGGCCGGCAGCAAAATTCTTTCCGTTTCCGGCGATTGCGAACGGCCCGGCATCTACGAATATCCGTTCGGCGTCAGCGTGCAGCGGGTGCTGGAAGACTGCGGCGCCAAGGACACCCAGGCGGTGCAGGTGAGCGGGCCTTCCGGCATCACTGTCGCGGCGCACGAGTTCGGACGCAGGATCGCGTTCGAGGACCTGCCTACCGCCGGCGCCTTCATGGTGTTCGACGCCACGCGCGACATGTTCGAGGTGGCGCGCAATTTCGTGCATTTCTTCGCGCACGAAAGCTGCGGTTTCTGTACCCCGTGCCGGGTCGGCACCTCGCTATTGAAAAACCTGATGGACAAGCTGCACAACGGCCACGGCTCGCCATATGACTTTACCGAAATCGAGCGGTTGAACCAGATCCTGCTGTCGATGAGCCACTGCGGCCTCGGCCACACCGCCTGCAACCCGGTGCTGGACACCATTGCCAAGTTCCGCCCGGCCTATGAGCAGCGGCTGCAGCAGCTGGAATTCACGCCTGCCTTCAATCTCGACTGGTCGCTGCAGGCAGCGCGCCGGATGACCGGACGCGACGACAGCGGCGCCCATATGCACGACCGACAGGAGCCACGATGAGCAAGACTTTCACGCTCGACGGCAAAACGATCCCCTTTACCGAAGGCCAGACCATCATCCAGGCGGCACAGGCGGCGGATGTCTATATCCCGCACCTGTGCTACCACCCGGAGTTCAAGCCGCACGGTTCGTGCAAGCTGTGCACGGTCAAGGTCAACGGCCGCCAGACTGCCTCATGCACGATGCAGGCGGCCGAGGGCATGACGGTGGAGAGCGACATCGAGGAACTCAATGCGGAACGCCGCGCATTAACACAAATGTTATTCGTCGAGGGCAACCATTTCTGCCCGTCGTGCGAGAAGAGCGGCGATTGCCAGTTGCAGGCCACCGCCTACCAACTCGGCATGATGACCACGCACTATGATCATTTTTTCCCCAACCGGCCGCTGGATGCCACGCACCAGGAGTTTCTGCTGGATTTCAACCGCTGCATTCTGTGTTCGCTATGCGTGCGGGCGAGCCGCGACGTGGACGGCAAGAACGTGTTCGCGCTGGCCGGGCGCGGCATCAAGACCCACCTGATGGTTAACGCCAGATCCGGCAAACTGGCGGATACCGATTTCACCAATGACGACAAGGCGGCACATGTTTGCCCGGTGGGGGTCATCCTGCCCAAGCGCTGTGGATTCAAAGTGCCGATCGGTCAGCGCACCTTCGACAGGCAGCCGATCTCGGCATATGTCGATACGCGTCTTCCCGCCAAGGATCATTGACATGGATGCGCCGGCAACAAGCAAGCTCAGGGTCGCCACCACCTCGCTGGCGGGCTGTTTCGGCTGCCATATGTCGTTTCTGGATATCGACGAGCGGCTGTTCGAACTGTTGCAGCATATCGAGTTCGACCGCTCGCCGCTGACCGACATCAAAGCGGTGGGCGAGTGCGACATCGGCCTCATCGAAGGCGGGCTGTGCAACGCGGAGAACGTGCATGTGCTGCGCGAATTCCGCCGGCATTGCAAGGTGCTGGTGGCAGTGGGGGCCTGCGCGATCAATGGCGGCTTGCCGGCGCAGCGCAACCCCATCCCGCTGTCGACGATACTGCAAGAGGTTTACCGCACCGGCCCGGGACTCAGCAACGGCGGCATGATTCCCGACGACCCGGAGCTGCCGCTGCCGCTGAACAAGGTGCATCCCATTCACGAAGTGGTCAAGGTGGACTACTTCATTCCCGGCTGTCCGCCTTCCAGCGATGCGATCTGGCAGGTGCTGACCGATTTGCTGGCCGGCAGGGAGCCAGCCTTGGGCCACGGGTTGCTGCATTATGATTAACAAGACCAGCCGCGTCCATCTGCGGCTTATTTCTGTTGTGGAGTAAATGACAGCCATGACTTCCCATCTGGAAACCGCCGAACACCCCGAAAACCTGAAGCGCGTCGCCATCGATCCGGTGTCGCGCGTCGAGGGCCACGGCAAGGTTACCATCCTGCTCGACGACCACAACAAGGTGCACCAGGTGCGGCTGCACATCGTCGAGTTCCGCGGCTTCGAAAGATTCATCCAGGGACGCCCCTACTGGGAAGTGCCGGTGATGGTGCAGCGCCTGTGCGGCATTTGCCCGGTGTCGCACCATCTGGCGGCTTCCAAGGCGTTCGACCGTATCCTCGGCGTCAGAACCCTTACCCCGACCGCCGAGAAGGTGCGGCGGCTGATGCACTACGGGCAGATTCTGCAATCGCATGCGCTACATTTCTTTCATCTATGCTCGCCCGATTTGCTGTTCGGCTTCGATTCGGAGCCGACCCGGCGCAACATCGTCGGCGTCGCCGAGAAATATCCGGATACCGCCAGGCGCGGTGTGCTGCTGCGCCGCTTCGGGCAGGAGGTCATCCGCATTACCGCGGGCAAGCGCATTCACGGCACCGGCGCCATCCCCGGCGGCGTCAACAAGGCGGTAACGCAGGAAGAGCGCGATATGCTGCTCGAGGATATCTACCAGATCGTCGGCTGGGGCCGGGACGCGGTGCATCTGGTGAAACAGCTGCACGAAACCAATCCCGCGCTGTACGACAGCTTCGGCCTGTTCCGCTCCAACATGATGTCGCTGGTGGGGCACAACGGCGAGCTCGATCTCTACCATGGCAGCCTGCGCGCGCGGGACGACAACGGCGCGATCATTTTCGACGGCGTCGATTACCAGAACTACGGCCAGCATATCGAAGAGGAGGTCAAGTCCTGGACCTACATGAAGTTCCCCTTCATCAAGTCGCTGGGTAAGGAACACGGCTGGTACAAGGTCGGCCCGCTGGCGCGGGTGCAGAATTGCGACCACATCGCGACGCCGCTGGCGGAAGCCGAGCGCCGGCAGTTCGCCGATTACGCCGGCGACATGCCCATGCATGCGCCGCTGGCCTATCACTGGGCACGCATGATCGAGATGCTGCACGCCGCCGAGAGCATCAAGGACCTGCTGCACGACGCGGACATCATGGGCGGTGAACTGATGGCCTACGGCGAACGCCAGCGCGAAGGCGTCGGCGTCATCGAAGCGCCGCGCGGCACGCTGTTCCACCATTACCGGGTAGGAGAGGACGACCTGGTGACGATGTGCAACCTGATCGTTTCCACCACCAGCAACAACCAGGCGATGAACGAAGCGGTGCGCCAGGTCGCCAGGCGCTACCTGCACGGGCGGGAAATCGCCGAGGGCCTGCTCAACCATATCGAAGTAGCGATACGCGCTTTCGACCCCTGCCTGTCCTGCGCCACGCACGCGCTGGGAAAAATGCCGCTGGAGATCGAACTGGCGGATGCCGCAGGCCTCGTCATCCATCGCCTGGTGAAGTCGGCGGACGGTCTGCTTTCGGCCTGAGCATGCCAGCCCCTGTATTAATCCTGGCGGTGGGCAACGAAAGCCGCGGCGACGATGCATTGGGGCCGTTGCTGCTACGGCGGCTGCAAGCCTGGCTGGACGCGCAGGGGCTGGCAGAGCAGGTCGAACTGATCGAGGAGTTCCAGTTGCAGGTGGAGCACACGCTGGACCTTGCCGGGCGGGAGCGGGTGCTGTTCATCGACGCCGGCCACCACACCTCCGCGCCGTTCACTTTTTCCCAGGCCGTCCCCAGGCGGCTCGAAGGCCACACCAGCCATGCCGTCTCTCCCGAGACGCTGCTGGGGGTGTATGCGCTGGTGCATACCAAACCTGCGCCGCCCGCGTTCATCCTGTGTGTCGCCGGAGAACGATTCGAACTGGGAGAACCGCTCTCGCCACGGGCCGGGCAATATCTGCAGCAGGCTTTCGAGTTTGCCTGCCGGTTGTTCGACAGTGGCGGGCAAACGGCATGGCAAGGCCTCGCGGCAATGGCTCCGGCGCATGCTTGAGCTGGCGCGCGGCGCTGGCCTGGACGCCCAGGCACCTCGCACTGCACCGGATGCAGATCAGCGGCGGGCTGCCGATTCAAGCGGTGGCGCGCTGAGTACCTCCACGCGGTTGCGCCCCGACTGCTTGGCGCGGTAAAGCGCCTGGTCCGCCGCGTCCAGCAGCGTCTGCAGCCCGCTTTCGCCGTTTACCGGCGCAATGCCGATCGAGACGGTGACGCGGATGATGAAATCGTCGCTGCGTACCGCGCAGTCTGCGACTGCGGACCGCAGCCGCTCGGCGATAAGTTCTGCTTCTTCGAGGTCGCTGCCAGGCAGCAAAATGACGAACTCCTCTCCGCCGTAGCGTACCAGCAGATCGTTGGGCCGCAGGTTTTTGGTCATGCATTCCGCGATGATTTCCAGCGCGACGTCGCCGACCAGGTGCCCGTAGGTATCGTTGACGCACTTGAAATGGTCGATATCCGCCAGCATCAGTGCGACCGGCTGCCGGTCGAGCAGGCAGCGCTGTAGGGTGCGCGGGAAAGCATCGTCCATCCAGCGGCGGTTGTGCAAGCCGGTCAACGCGTCGACGTAGGCCTGGTGCTCAAACTGCACCTTGTGCTTCTGCGAGGTGATGAGCGCTGCGTTGTCGTAGCGCATGCGGCCGGCGACGATGCCCAGCAGATTGCGCGCTACTTCGTGCGAATGATCGACGAGCGACCATACCGTATCGTGTGGAACGGCCAATACGCGGGAAGGTTTGGTCGCCGCCACAAGCGCGGAGGGCAGCTTGCCGTCGACGATGGAAATTTCGCCCGCGCACACGCCGGCTGCCAGCGTCGTATGCTTCAGCGGCTCCTGCGTCTGGGCGGCAAGCTGTACGCTCAATTCGCCTTCGAGGATCAGGTAAAGATGGTGGTTGGGAATTTCCGGCTGCAGCAGCATCTCGTCGGCAGCCAGCTCGCGGATGGAGCAGTGCTCCAGCATGTAATCGATGCTTGGGAAATCCACGCCGCGGAATAGCAGGTTCTGCGCAATCAAGGCGAAATCTCTCGGATCCATACTTATTACCATCTTCCCGGCTAACGTGGCACAGCAAAATTCTATGCGCTTCGCCGCTTCCCTGCTCGGGATTTTATGCGGATCGCGTATTAGATCGGCGCGCCGGTCGCGAAAAAGGCGCCGCCGGCGATATAGTGCAGCGTGCGCAAGTCGTCGTTGCCGTCGAAATTCCAGCGGCCGTCGGCGAATACCCGTGCATCCGCCCATGCCGCCACCGCCTCACCGATAAATAAGTCATAGCGCTGCTGGGTATGCGGCTCGGGGATCACCTTGCATTCCAGCCATGCCACACAGCCTTGCAGCAGCGGGACCTCGATAGCGGCTGCGGCGAAAGTGTCCAGTTGAAAACGGGCGAATTTGTCCTGCGCCGCGTCGCGCCCGGAATCCGAGCCGACCGCGAGCACCGTTTCCGCCTGCGCCCGGCACGGCAGGTTCAGCGCAAACTGACCGGAGGCGTCGACCAGTTCCCGCGTATAGGTGTTCTTGTCGATCACCACCGTCACCTTGGGCGGGTCGAAATCCAGCGGCATGTTCCAGGCGGCGGCCATAACGTTGCGCTTGCCCTGGTGCGCAGCGGAAACCAGCACCACCGGGCCGTGGTTGAGCAGGCGATAGGCCTGTGGCAAGGGTACGCTGGCTGGCGTCATAGCGGTTGCAGCAGGCCGGCGTCTATCGGTCCGTAGAACAGCTGATCCATGCCCCAGAATCCGCCCTTGGCGTCCAGGTAGTAATTGCCGTCGTCCGCCCGGTACAGCGTGAAGCTATAGGTCTTGTTGTTGTAGAACACGTCGGGCTCGGTAAAAACCCGCTGCAAGTGCCGGTTTTGCTGCAGGGTTTTCCAGTCCTGCGGCTCCAGCCGGGCAAACGGCAGCAGCACCTGGCTGTCGGCGCCGAGGAAGGCCTTGTAGCGGAGGTCGAAGTTTTGCCGCATATCGGTTGCCTCGTCGGCGGCGGCGAGGCAAGGCAGCAGGCACAGCAGCGTGACGGATAGCAGTCGGCGCATGGTAAGGCCTACTTCTGCCAGGCGTCGCGCAGGGTGACGGTGCGGTTGAATACCGGCGCGCCGGGCTGCGAATCCTTGCGGTCGGCGATGAAATAGCCGTGACGCTCGAACTGGAAGCGCTGTTCCGGCTGCGCGCCCTTCAGCGCCGGTTCCAGCTGCGCGGTGATGGTCTTGACCGAATCCGGGTTGAGGTCGTCGAGATAATTGCGGTCACCGGCGCCGGGGTGGGCGTCCTTGAACAGGCGGTCGTAGAGACGCACTTCGGCGGCATAGGCGTGCCGCGCCGAAACCCAGTGGATGTTGCCCTTGACCTTGACCGAATCCGAACCCGGCGTGCCGGATTTGGTGTCTGGCAGGTAATTGCAGTGCACCACTGTGACGTTGCCGGCGGCATCCTTCTCGCAGTCCATGCATTCGACCACGTAGCCGTAGCGCAGTCGTACCTTGTTGCCGGGATACAGGCGGAAATAACCCTTGGACGGCTGTTCCATGAAGTCCTCCCGCTCTATCCACAGCTCGCGCGCCAGCGGCACCACGCGGCGGCCGAGTTCCGGCTGTTGAGGATGGTTGGGAGCAAAGCAGTCTTCGCTCTGATTTTCAGGATAGTTGTCGATCACCAGCTTGACCGGGTCGAGTACCGCGATGCGGCGTTCGGCGCTCTCGTTGAGCGTCTCGCGCATGCAGTCTTCGAGGATGGTGTATTCGATCCAGGAATCGGCCTTGGACACGCCGATGCGCTCGGCGAACAGGCGAAAGCCTTCCGGCGTATAGCCGCGGCGGCGCGCGCCGACCAGCGTCGGCATTCTTGGGTCGTCCCAGCCGCTGACATGCTTGCCTTCCACCAGGTCGATCAGCTTGCGCTTGGACAGCACGACGTAGGTGAGGTTGAGGCGGGCGAATTCGTATTGTTTAGGTAGCGGATGGGCTAATAATCCGCCTTCGGCCAGGCGCTCCAGCACCCAGTCGTAGAACGGGCGCTGGTCTTCGAATTCCAGCGTGCAGATGGAATGGGTGATGCCTTCTACAGCGTCTTCCAGCGGGTGGGCGTAGGTGTACATCGGGTAGATGCACCATTTGTCGCCGGTATTGTGGTGGGTGGCGTGCTTGATGCGATAAATCGCCGGGTCGCGCAGGTTGATGTTGGGCGAGGCCATGTCGATCTTGGCGCGCAGCAGCATCGCGCCGTCCGGGTGCTTGTCGTCGCGCATCTCGCGGAACAGGCGCAAGTTTTCCTCGATCGGCCGGTCGCGCCACGGCGAGTTCTTGCCCGGCTCGGTCAGCGTGCCGCGGTTGGTGCGCATTTCCTCGGCGCTCTGCTCATCGACGTAGGCATGGCCGGATTCGATCAGATGCTCGGCGGCGCGGTACATGAAATCGAAATAGTTGCTGGCGTAATACAGGTGCGAAGCGCCGAACGCCTCCCAGCCGAAGCCCAGCCATTGCACCGCATCGGTGATGCTGTCGACGTACTCCTGCTCTTCCTTCTCCGGGTTGGTGTCGTCGAAGCGCATGTGGCATACGCCGCCGTAGTCGCGTGCCAGGCCGAAGTTAAGGCAGATGCTCTTGGCATGCCCGATGTGCAGGTAGCCGTTGGGTTCCGGCGGAAAGCGTGTGCGGATTTTGGCCGGGTCCGGCTGCCCGGCGGCATGGTGCGCGGCATCGCCCGGCGTTTTGGCCCAATGGCGGCCGGCGTAGGTGCCTTGTTCCAGATCGCGTTCGACGATCTGGCGGATGAAGTTGGAGGCGGGCGGGGCGGCGTTGTTGTTTTCGGACATGGCGGTGCGTATCGAGTTAATTGGCGTTATTTTACACTGCGCCGGGCAGGCGGGGTTTGTCTCCTGCTGTGCTAATATTGGGCGGTGCCTTCCAACGTTTTCCCCATACTGCGCCTGCTGGCGGATGGGCGTTTTCGCTCCGGCGAAGCGCTGGCCCGTCATTTCGGCGTCACCCGTGCCACCGTATGGAATGCGGTGCAGCAGGCGGAAGAACTCGGCGTGCAAATCTACTCGGTGCGCGGCAAGGGCTACCGCCTGCCGCAACCGGTGGATTTTCTCGACCGCGACCGTATCGCCGCCGCGCTGGGCGCGTCTGCCGGCCTGTTCACGCTGGAACTGCACGACTGCATCGAATCGACCAATACCCTGCTGATGCGCCACGCCGCCGAAGACGCGGCGCATGGCACCTGCGTGGCCGCCGAACTGCAGCAGGCCGGCCGCGGCCGCCGCGGCAGGACATGGTTTTCAGGGCTGGGCAGCGGATTGACATTCTCGCTGCTGTGGCGCTTCGGCCAAGGCGCCGGCGCGCTCAGCGGGCTCAGCCTGGCGGTGGGCGTCGGGCTTTCGCGGGCGCTGCGGGAAGCGGGCGCCGAGGATATCGTACTCAAATGGCCCAACGACGTGCTGCATCGTCATCGCAAACTCGCCGGCATCCTCATCGAATTGCAAGGCGAGATGCTGGGGCCGAGCGTTGCGGTGATCGGCATCGGCCTCAATATCCGCGTGCCGGACGAAGCCATCGCCACCATCGGCCAGCCGGTGATCGATCTCGACAGAATCACCCGCAAGCCCGTAGAGCGCAATCAATTGATGGCCACCGTGCTGCGCCATCTGGCCGACGTGCTGGGCGAATTCGAGCGCGAGGGTTTCGCACCGTTGCGCGACGAATGGCTGAGCCAGCACGCTTATCACAACCAGCCGGTGCGGCTGCTGCTGCCGGACGGCAGCAGCATGGACGCGACCGTGCTCGGTGTGGCCGACGACGGGACCTTGCTGGCCGACGCCGGCCACGGCTTGCAACGTTTTTCCTCCGCTGAAATCAGCTTGCGCGGCGTAGCATGATACTGGCGGTGGATGCCGGCAACAGCCGTATCAAATGGGGCGTGCATGACGGGCGGGCATGGCTGGCGCAGGATGCGGCCGGCCATGACGGACTCAATCGGACGGCTGCGGCCTTGCGCAGTTTTTCCGGCATCCGGCAGGCGGTAATTTCCAATGTTGCGGGGGCCGGTGTGGCAGCGGCGCTGCAGGCAATGCTGGACGAGGCCGGCATCGCGGCCCATTGGGTGCGGGCTGTGCCGCGGGCATGCGGCGTCAGCAATAAATATGGCACTCCCGCGCAACTGGGCAGCGATCGCTGGGCAGCGCTGGTGGCTGCATGGCACAGACAGCAGGGAGCCTGCGTGGTGGCGTGTGCGGGTACGGCATTGACGGTCGATGCGCTGTCCTCGCGCGGCGAATTCCTCGGCGGCCTGATCGTGCCCGGCCTGTCGCTGATGAAAACCGCACTCAATACCAATACCGCAGGCCTGGCCGATATGAAAGACGGCCGGCTATGCGCATTTCCCTCAAGCACCGGCGATGCGGTGCATAGCGGCGCGTTGCAGGCGATGGCGGGCGCGGTCGACTGCTTATACCAGGAGTTGGCCCGCCGCGAAGCCGGTGCGCCGGCGCTGCTGCTTGCCGGCGGCGACGCAGCGACGTTGCGGCCGGTGCTATCCCCCACCTGCGAGATTGTGGATAATCTGGTGCTGGAAGGTTTGGTGCTGCTCGCAAGGGAAATCTCGTCATGAAATGGCTGGTCTGGCTGTTATTGCTGGTGAATGCATTGCTATTGGGCTATTTCCGGCTCGACCCCATGCCTCATGTCGAGCCTGTGGCCGGACATGAGGCGATCGAGCCGGGCAAGATAAAAATTCTTACCCCCGATGAGTTGTCCGGGCTTCCAAAAAAAGATCAGACGCCATCCGCGGTTCAGGCTCCGCCGCCGGTCGCGCCGCAGCCTGTCGTCGCCACCTGTTACGAGTGGGGCAGTTTTGCCGGCGCGGATGTCGCGCGAGCCCGGAGCGTGCTGGATAAACTCAGCCTGGAGGCCGTCGCCAGGCAGCAGGCTCCCCAGGACGCGATCCGCTACTGGGTCTATATTCCGCCCAGGAAAACCCTGGAGGAAGCGCAGATCAAGGTCAGTGAGCTCAAGGCGCTGGGTGTCACGGAAAGCTATATCGTGCAAGAGCCATTATGGCGTTTTGCCGTGTCGCTGGGCGTCTTCAAGGACGACGCGCTGGCGAGCCGGTTCCTCGACGATTTGCACAATCGCGGGGTGCGCTCCGCGGTAAAAGGCCGCCGTAATCACGAAGGCGGGCAAACCAGCTATACGATCAGGAATGCATCGCTGACCCAAGCGGATGCGTTCGACAAGCTCAAGCCCGATTTTCCGGGCAGCGAGTTGAAGCAGGTCAGTTGCCAATAGGAGCCATGATGGGAATTATCGGAAAGCATGTGGGAAAACTTGCCAGGAAGGCATTGCTCGTGGCGGCGATTTATGGCGGCAAGCAGATAGCGGCCAAGGTTGCCGGGAGAGTAATAAAGGCCGTGTCGAAAAAAGCCGAAAGCGCCAAATCGGCACGCCAGGCGTGAATAAACTTCCAGCCCCGCCGGATTTTGTGCTAGGGTGTCGCGTTGCCGCCGGGCCAAGCAAATGCCTGATGCTCAGGCCGGTAAGATCTGATTCATACAATCAATATTTCAATCCAACCAGAGAGGACACAATATGAATAAAACTGAACTGATCGATGCTATTTCCGCCAAGGTGGATGGTGTCAGCAAAGCCAATATCGCTGCAGTTGTGGATGCCACAGTGGCCACCATCACCGGCGCACTGAAAAAAGGGGACAAGGTTCAACTCATCGGTTTCGGCACCTTCGAAACCCGCCAGCGCGCTGCCCGCGAAGGCCGCAATCCGAAAACCGGCGCGAAGCTCAAGATCGCTGCCTCCAAGACCCCGGCATTTTCCGCCGGCAAGTCGCTGAAGGACGCGGTAAACAAGTAAGTCTGGAAACCAGGCGTTGCTGTTGAAAAGGGCCGGATTTCCGGCCTTTTTTATTGGCTGGCGCTGTCGTCGGGCCTCGCCGCTAAGCCGTCTTCAGGCTGAAAAAATTACGGATGCGCGCCAGGATATCCTGGTGCTGTTGCGCCATCTGGTTGGCGCGGGCGGTGACGTCCATGTCCTGCTGCATGCTGTCCAGGCCGTAGCGGCGGGATACCAGAATCCGGGAGATTTCCTCGGCCAGTTGCGGACGGTTCTGCAGCACCTCCTGAAACGACGCCTTGTCCAGTTGGTAGCATTCGACGTCGGTGGCTGCAATTACCGTGGCCGTTCGCGGGGCGCCTGTCATCAAGCCCATTTCGCCGAAAAAATTGCCGGGCAGCAACGTGCTGAGCTTGCGCCTGTCCTGGTCAGGCACTTCCAGAAACACGTCCGCTTCGCCTTCAACCAGCATGTATAGCCAGTGCGCTACGGCACCCTGGTGGGTAATGACGTCACCCTTGGCGAAGGGCGCATGCACCAGTTTTTCGGCGATCGCCTGCAGTTCGTCTTCGTGGAAGGTACTGAACAACTCGACCTTGCGCAAGGCTTCCATGCGTTCCTGAATGTGCCGGATATGCTTGGCCTGCGCGTGTTTTTCGCTTTCCTTGGTCATATGCACGTTGTGCTCGGGGAAGGCGAGGCGTATGCCGGCGCGCTGCAACGCGGCATAGATGTGGTCGCGCACCTCGGAGTCGGTGGGGTCGTCGGCTTGCAGGTCGGTAAGCCAGTAGCGGATGGCATAGCGGCCGAAACTTTCAGTGAAATCCATCAGCACGCAGCTGGGTTCCGGCGTCTTGGCAACATTCGGAATATCGGCATGGCGGATGGCTTTCTGTATGGTGTCGATGACCCGCGAAGGCGTGGTCTGGTAGCCGACGTTGAACCACACCCAGCGTCGCCATTGCACGGCATCGTCGCCGTGGCGACCCAGCACGGCGAATTTGCCCTTCATCAGCTGGCTATTGGGGATGACCACGGTTTCCCAGTTGCGGGTTTCTACCGCGGTATAGCGCCAGCGGACTTCGACGACCTTGCCGACGATATCGTCCACCTTGACCCAGTCGCCGATTTCGACGGAGCTGTCGAACTGCAATGCCAGTCCGCCCAGAATATTGCCCAGCGTATCCTGCATCGAGAATGCCAGTACCGCGGTGATGACGGCCGAGGTGGCGACAATGCCGGATAAATCCAGCCCGGCGGCATGCAGCCGGACGAAGCCCCAGGCGATATAGGCGACGAACACCGCGATATCTTCCAGGATGCGCGGCGGGTTCATGCGCAGCAGCGGCAGTGCCAGCCTGAATACGAACAGCCCCAGCAGGCTGATGACCGTTATGCCTTCCAGGATCAGGAACGCCTCCAGCAGCCCGGCGCCAATAGTGGGGAACCCGGTTACGGCGGTAATGCCGGCGGCCAACTGCCCGAGCAGGCTGAAACCCAGCAGCAGCAAGGTCGAGAACAGTTTGTGGCGGTCTGACGGCCGATACCGTGCTACCAGCACGGCGATAAACCCGACCAGCAGCAGCAAGGCCAGCAGGTCTTCGTGCCAGGCGAAGGCGCGCACGCTGTTCCATAGCTCCGGGAATGGTTGATTCATGAGCCCATTCTAAAACCAAAATACCGGTAATGGGTATTCGGTTATCATGAATTTCATGAGGCGAGATTCCGCATTTTTCCGCTGTCAAACCGGGGGTGAGGCAGCCACAATGCGCTTGAACGTAAACGCGTTCTCAATCGATCATTCTTAAACTAGGAGATAACCATGTGGACCAAGCCAGAAGTTACCGAAATGCGTTTCGGCTTTGAAGTGACCATGTACGTTTGCAATCGTTAAATTTGCAGATCGTACATACATCTCGACTGTTAAGTCGCTGATGTACGGGCTGGCTTTCGGGGCAGCCCGATGATCCAAAACCGGGGGCGCGAAGCGCCTTTTTTAATCCGAATTTTTAGGTAGAACCCATGCTGATACATGTGCTTGGCTCAGGCGCCGGCGGCGGATTCCCGCAGTGGAACTGCAACTGCCACAATTGCGACGGCCTGCGCAAAGGAACCATCAAGGCCCGCGCCCGCACTCAGTCTTCGATCGCGGTGAGCGGCGACGGTACCAACTGGGTGCTGTTCAACGCTTCGCCCGACGTACTCAAGCAATTCCAGGATTTCCCCGCAATGCAGCCGGCACGTGCGATTCGCGATACCGGCATGGTGGGCATTATTTTGATCGATGCGCAGATCGACCATACCACCGGCCTCTTGATGCTGCGCGAAGGCCAGCAGAAGCGCGAAATTTACTGTACCGACATGGTCAAGAACGACCTGAGCACGGGCAATCCGCTATTCAATATTCTTGGTCATTATTGCGGAGTAAACTGGCATAACGTGCCGATCGACGGCACCAGTTTCGAAATTGCCGGCGCGGCCAACCTGCGCTTCTCCACGGTGGCCCTGAAAAGCAAGGCGCCTCCGTACTCTCCGCACCGCTACGACAGCCATGACGGCGATACCATCGGCGTGCTGATCGAAGACACCACCAACGGCAAGAAACTGTTTTACGCGCCGGGCCTGGGCGAGATCGAGCCGCATCTGCCGCCGCTGTTCGCGCAGGCCGACTGCATCATGGTGGACGGCACCTTCTGGACCGATGCCGAGATGATCGATCTCGGCCTGATGGACAAGACTTCGCGCGACATCGGACATATTCCGCAGTCCGGCGCGGGCGGCATGATGGAAGTGCTGTCGGCCTATCCCAAGGCACGCCGCGTGCTGATTCACATCAATAATACCAACCCCATCCTGAACGAGGAATCCGCCGAGCGCAAACAGCTGGAAGCTGTCGGCATCGAGGTTTCCTACGACGGCATGGAAATTACCCTTTGATCCTGGAGAAAATGAAATGAGTGACAACAAACCCTGGAGCCGCGAAGAGTTCGAGGCCAATCTGCGTGAAAAGGGCAGGGGCTACCATATTTATCATCCCTTGCATGTGCTGATGTACGAGGGCAAGCTGTCACAGAAGCAGATGCAGTGCTGGGTGGCCAACCGTTATTATTACCAGATCGCCATTCCGATCAAGGATGCGGCAATTCTGTCCAACTGCTGGGATCGCGAGCTCCGTCGCGGCTGGATTCAGCGTATTTTCGACCATGACGGCAGCGGCCATATCAACGAGGGCGGCGAGGGCGGCATCGAGGCCTGGATCCAGTTGGGTGCGGCGGTCGGCCTGACGCGCGAGGAAGTCACTTCGCTCAAGCTGGTGTCGCCGGCGGCGAAATTTGCCGTCGATGCCTATATCAATTTCTGCCGCCAGCGTCCGTGGCAGGAAGCCGTGTGTTCCTCGCTGACCGAACTGTTCGCGCCGCATATTCATCAGCAGCGCATCGAATCCTGGCCGGACAAGTATCCCTGGGTAAAGCCCGAGGGCATGCAGTATTTCAAGAACCGTCTGACGCAGGCGCGTCGCGACGTGAAGCAGGGGCTCGACATCACGCTGGATTATTTCGGCAAGTCGCGCGAAATGCAGGAGCGTGCGCTGGAAATCCTGCAATTCAAGCTGGATGTACTGTGGGCGCTGGCGGATGCCATCATGCTGCAGTGCTGCGACGTGAAAATCGAGGGCGGGACGCAATATGTCCGACAAGATCAGGTCTAATGCTGTATTTGCCCTGGCGCGCCACTTCCGCTTTCAGTGGGAAGAGGCGCAGGGGGGCTACGTGCTGCTGTACCCCGAAGGCATGGTCAAGCTCAATGGCGGAGCCGGCGAGGTGCTCAAGCGCGTGGACGGCAAAAAGACTGCCGGCGAAATTGTGGACGAACTGAAAGCCGCTTTCCCCGATGTACCCGATCTGGAAGGCGATGTGATGGCGATGCTGGAGTTGGCGTATGGAAAGGCCTGGATTGAACACAAAACAAATTTCTAAACCGTTCTGGCTGCTGGCGGAAATCACCTACCGCTGCCCGCTGCATTGCGCGTTCTGCTACAACCCGACGGATTACATCACCCACACGCAGAACGAGCTGGATACAGCCGGCTGGCTCAAAGTGCTGCGCGAGGCGCGCAAGATGGGCGCCCTGCAACTGGGTATCTCCGGCGGCGAACCGCTGTTGCGTGACGATATCGAGGAACTGGTGGCCGAGGCGGGCAGCCTGGGCTATTACAGCAATCTGATCACCTCCGGCGTCGGCCTGACGGAAAAACGCATCGCCGAGTTCAAGCGCGGCGGACTGGATCACATCCAGCTGTCGATGCACGACATCACCAAGGAAATCAACAACTTCATCACCGACACCAACACTTTCGAGCTGAAAAAGAAGGTGGCGGCCATGATCAAGGGTTACGATTACCCGATGGTGCTCAACGTGGTGATCCATCGCTACAACATCGAGCACATCGGCGAGATCCTGGAAATGGCGGAGGAGATCGGCGCAGATTACGTCGAGCTGGCCAACACCCAGTATTACGGCTGGTCGCTGCTGAACCGCCCGCAATTGATGCCGACCCGTGAACAGCTGGAAAAGGCCGAGGCCATTACCAACAAGTTCCGCGAGCGTGTCGGCAACAAGATGAAGGTGTTCTTCGTGGTGCCGGACTACTACGCCGATCGTCCCAAGAAGTGCATGAACGGCTGGGGCGAGGTGTTCATGATCGTCACCGCCAACGGCGATGTGCTGCCCTGCCATTCGGCGCGCTCGCTGCCTGGGCTCACATTCCCCAACGTACGCGAGAACGGCCTGGAATGGGCGTGGAACGACTCTCCCGCGTTCAACAAGTACCGCGGCGACGACTGGATGAAGGAACCGTGCCGCTCCTGCCCCGAGAAAGAGAAGGATTTGGGCGGCTGCCGCTGCCAGACTTACTTGCTCACCGGCGATGCCGAGCTGGCCGATCCGGTGTGCAGTCTCTCGCCCGCGCATAACGTGATCCTGCAGGCCATCGAGGACGCCAAGAATCCGCAGCTGGCCGCGCAGCCGATCCTGTTCCGCAACGACAAGAACTCGCGCCGGCTGGCCGAGGGCGAGGTGCCGGAACTGGTCGCACCGTTCCACGCGCTGCCGTAATTTCTCATGCTCATGGGGGATAAGGGCTATGCGGCATAGCCGCAAATGCCTGCATGGCTTAAAATCCCGTCATGCCCTCCTCAAATCTGATTGCCGTCATCCTGGCGAGCTTGGCCGCGCTCGCGCCTTTTGCCATCGATACCTATCTGCCGGCTTTCCCGGCAATCGGCGGCGACCTGGTTGCGACCCCGCTGCAATTGCAGCAAAGCCTGACGGCCTATCTGTTGCCCTATGCGCTGATGACGCTGTGGCATGGCGCCATTTCCGATGCGATCGGCCGCCTGCCGGCACTGTGCTGGGGCTTGGCTCTGTTCGCGCTGGCCTCGATTGGTTGCGCGTTGGCGCCCGATGCGCATACCCTGTGGTTTTTCCGCGCGCTGCAGGGGCTTTCCGCCGGCGCCGGCAACGTGGTTGCGCGGGCGTTGGTGCGCGATCTGTTCGAAGGCGTAGCGGCGCAACGGGTGATGGCGCAGGTGCAGATGATCTTCGGGCTGGCGCCGGCAATCGCGCCCATTATCGGGGGATTGCTGCTGGCAATCCATTGGCAGGCAATTTTCGTGTTCCTTGCGCTGTATGCGCTCCTGACGTTGATCGCAGCATTGAAATGGCTGCCCGAAACCGTGCCGGAGGAGCGGCGCGTTCCGCTTTCCGCACGCCAGGTGTTGACGGGATACAAGCAGGTTTTCGGCGACATGGAGTTCATGCGGCTGGCACTCGCCTCCGGCGCCAATTTTGCCGGTTTTTTTGTGTATGTTCTGGCTGCGCCGGTATTCCTGATACGGCATCTCGGCCTCAATGCCCACCAGTTCGGTTTCATGTTCATTCCGACCGTTTGCGGCATGGTGCTGGGGTCATGGCTGGCCCGACGCATCGCCGGAAAATTGGCGTCAGGCCGTATCCTGCGCCTGGCCTATCTGTGGATGGCCGGTGCCGCGACATTGAATGTCGCAGTCTGTTTGTTTCTGCCGCCCTCGTTTTGGGTGAATATCCCACCGATAGCGCTTTATAATATCGGCATGGCGCTGGCGATGCCGATATTGTCCGTAGCGGCGCTGGACCGCCATCCGCGCCTGCGCGGTACGGCGGCGTCAGGCCAGGCTTTCCTGCAGATGCTGCTTTCCACATTGTCGGCCGGCGCACTGATTCCGCTGTTGTGGGATCATCTCATCGGGCTTGCGCTGGGCATGAGCGCATATGCGTTGTTGGGTTGGCATTGCGCCCGCAAAACCGAGCCCTGGCAAGACTCTGCGCCGCAAGCATTAATAAAAAATTAAAGTTTTTTTGTGGTCGGACGTTACCGGCTTGTCACGAAGCAATTTATAAGGACATCAAATGTCTGAAGCTCACAGCGTTGGATCTTATTCGGCAGCCATGTCGCAAAGCCTTTATGATCAGGGCAAGGCTGTTGGCCGCATGATAGAAGCCAGCCAGCATACGATAGACGCGACCAAGGAGAAGGTAACCGACAATGCGCTGAAAGAGGTTCAGAAATCGACATTGGCCAAGCAGGCCATGGTCGATATCGGTACAAAGTTGAGCATTTACGCCTAAAACTTGATCGTTTTCTCGTTGTGCCCGTGTTTTCGTTTTGCCATGGATATAGCATGGTGGCTGTTCAACGTCTGATATAATCTCTGCTCAAGTCGATTCTTGTAAAATGAAATCAGCAGTGCGAATTTAACTTTACCTACGGAGTCCCTGATGCATAAACTTGCTTATACCCTGCTAATCGCCCTCGGAGTTGCCAGTCTTTCTGCACAGGCGGATGTTGCATCTGCGCAAAAGCTCGCAAACAAATATGCTACAATTGCCAAGACCATCAACCCCAGCGCCAAGCCTTCCGCCGAAGCGGGGCGCGCATTCTTTACGAGAAAAATCCTGGTGCACGGCAAGGAAGTTTCCTGCTCCTCCTGCCATACCGACAATCCTGCGAACCAGGGTAAGCATGTCAAGGACGGCAAGCCTATCAAGCCGCTGGCACCTTCGGTCAATCCCAAACGCTTCAGCGATCTGGACAAGGTGGAAACCAATTTCGAGAAGCACTGCCTGGAAGTGATCGGCAAGGATTGCACCGCTCAGGAAAAGGCTGACTACATTACCTATCTGTTGACGGTCAAGTAATCCGGCGCAGCATACATAGTAGCGATCATCAACGGCCCACAGCAATGTGGGCCGTTTTTTATTCTTCCGTTTCCTTTGCCATTTGACGGGCGGGTTGGGCATTCGCATTGTGAAAACTGTGGCAGGTGTCGCAGTTGCTGCTGACCTGGGTTTTGGTCTGTTTGCTGCCGACATGGCATTCGCGGCATTTGCTGATTGCAGGGATGGCGATATCCGTGCTTTTGTCGGAGTCGGCGACTTTATGGCAGTCCGTGCACTTGGCCGTTTGGTGCTTAATGTGAGGGAACCTCGATTTCGGCAGCCAATGATCGGTAACATCGACCGGCGCCACTGTCCACGGTACTTCCTTGTTCCTGGCGTTATATGAAACCTCGTGGCATTCCAGGCATGTGCCTTCGCCGCTGGTGGCAAACAGCAACCTGGCGTTCCTGGCAGCCTGTGCCGAGGCCCAGTCGCGCGCGCGTCGCAAGTCATCAACGGTGACTCCGTCGGCATAAGTCTTGCTGATCGCCCGGCTTGCATAGAACTCGCGCAGCGTCGTCATTACCGTTTGCTCCGCGGCGTGCGGCACCTGCCGTCCTGCCACCTTGGGCTCGAAATCCAGGGCATGGCAGCGCGATTGCTGGCAGGTCATCGACATGGTCATGGGCTTGAAGCGGGCGCCGGCATCGTCCATCTTGTGACAGTCGTCACACTGGATATCCCTGGTTTTGCCAGGCGCTCCGAGTTCGATCAGCGCCTTGTCCAGATGCTCCTTGTGAGAAAACTTGAGTCCGGATTGTTCGATGAGGCGGCTTTTGTCGGTCTGCCGGATGCGCTGGAGGCCAGAGTCTCCGGGAGCGGTCCTGACCGTCAGTTGAAATGCGGGGTGATCCGTGCTGAAGTCATGAATATTCGACAGCTTGGTTGAGGCATGCCTGGCCTTGATATTGCCATGGCAGGCAACGCATTGCGTGGTGTCGTGACGCACCAGCCCGGTCTTGCCCCGGTGATCGAGATGGCATTCCGCGCAGCGCACATTGCGGAATACCTTGGCATGCAAGGCGTCGTCCTTGATGTGGTTGGCGATGTTCTTGTGGCAGCTGATACAGGCTGTGTCGGCGACGGGCGTGAACGGGCGCTGGTGGCAAGTTTCGCACTTCATGCTCAACGCGCGGTGTCCCGGCGACATTTGACCCGCATTCCAGGATTCCTCCAGCGCGACCGGCAGACGTTCTTCCCATTTATTCAAGGCGGGAAAAAAGCTGTGGGCAATCGGCAGAACCAGAAATGCCAGCGTGAGCGCCGCCGTCAGCCAGAGCGCGAATTTACGGGTCGAGAGGCCTGCGCCGCTCAGGGTCGTCGGCATCCTTGTTGCGGCAGCTTCGCTGCTGCCGGATATCGGATGGATAAGTTCGCAGGTGAGAGTCAGTTCGTGACCGGGGGCAATAGCCTCGACGATCAATTGGTAAGGGCCGATCAGAATGCGCATGCCTGGCGTCAGTTCGGCATTCTGATCATATTCGTCATTGATGTTGAGCGCGGTATTTTCCGCTTCGATATGCAGTTTGCCATCATCCTCGGCCCTGATGACGGCATGGTGCAGATTGACCCGATGGTCGAGCAAGTGAATCTTGCATTCCGATGCACGGCCGATACCGATGATATCCCCAGCGATCCGGCGCTCCTTGCGGATGGCTTGAGCGCGCTGGTTGCGGGTGACTTGGACTAACAGGCAGCGGATCATCTTTACCAATAGAAAAATATAGCGGTGACGTGGGCGATGAGCGTCACCAGAAGCCCGATGGACAGAGGGATATGCCAATACAGCCAGAACTCCAGCCTGGCCTTGAGCATGATGTCCTTGCGCGCGCGCGCCACCAGCGCTTCCCGGCGCAGCATGATCGAATAGAGTTCGCGGTGCAGCTTGGGCTGGGCGCCCTTCAGGTTTTTGCCCAGGTAATGCAGTTTGCGCACGGCCTCGGAAGTCGGGCAGTTCGGCTGCCGGCCGGCCAACTGCTCGATAACGCCGCCGCCTATGCGGGTTTCCCGGCTGGCCTTGTGCACGATTTGGTTGATCTCGTCCGGCAACTGGAGCGCGTTCGTGCGTGCCAGTTCATCGAGATCGGCAATCTTGAGCAGGAGCGAGTCGAGGTTATCTTCGCCCAGGTTTTCCGTCATCATCCGCGGAAAGCGCAGATAGGCGTAGAGGCCGTAGAACCCGTTGCCAATCACTGCCAGCAGCAGCAGATAAGACAGCGTATGGACATTCCAGCCAAACTGGAGCCCGGTATGCAAGGTTGCCAGGATAACCAGCGACATGCCGAGATAGACATGGGCCGAAAGCCAGCCCTGCATGGTTCCCGGGCCGAGATACTGGCGTTTGCGGACCCCCAGCCAGAGCAGCAGCACTACCAGGACTGCGGAAGCAGTACCCAGCGCGTAGCCGAGCCAGGTGCCGCCGTAGGCGCCGGTGGGCGGGCGCTGCAGCAGATAGGCCACACTTGCCAGTCCTGCCAGCAGCAGAGCGGCTTTGAGGTAGCGGTAGCGTTTGTATTCGAGCAGGGTGTTATGTTGCATTATTAAGCGATTTTATTGTTGTGCCAGACCGCGTAATCGAGGAATTCTTCGGGGCCGACCCGAATCGCGGCGCCGGTGGGGCAGGAGCGCACACATGCCGGACCGGCGGCAAGATCCTTGCACATGTCGCACTTCACCGCCAGCTTGGTCGTGGCCTTGTCCGAGAGGTCGCCCTTGGTGCCCGGCTCCGTGCCCACGCCCAGTATCAGCCATTGCCACAGGCTGGGGCGTTTGCGGTGGACTTCGATGGACGCCAGCTGGATCACGTCGTAAGGGCAGTTGGCGACGCAGTTGCCGCAGCCGATGCAGGTGTCGTTGATGAACACCTCGCCGTTGACCGAGCGCCGGATGGCATCGGGCGGGCAGTCCTTCATGCAGTGCGGATGCTCGCAATGGCGGCAGGAAGAGGGCACGCGAATCTGGTCGAACGTGGGGCCGGATTTTCGATCCAGGCGCGAAGTGCCGTCATGCGTATCGGCGCAGGCTTTTTCGCAGTTGTTGCAGCGCGTGCACAATGATTCGTCGATCAGGAGCACGTCGGTAGCTTCGCCTATGCCCTGCCGTACCAGGAACGAGATCAGGTTGCCGGCGTCGTTGCCCGATTGCAGCGTGGCGCCGATATGCTCATCCTGCATGTGGGTGAGGTAGCGCTCGTGCATCTCGTTGCGGATGTCCGGGTTGCGCGCCATTACCTCGGCCACGCGGTCGCAATTGAGATGAATGGCCTCGATGCTGACAGCGGCGCGCACGGTGCCGAAACGCGGCTGGCCCGACACCAGCGCCATTTCGCCGACGTAATTGCCGGCCGATACGTACGACAGCACCACTTCCTTGCCGCCTATCATGCGCGAGATCGTCACCGAGCCGCGCTGGATCAGGTACAGGCCGTCGGGCTTGGCGCCCTCGTAGAACAATACATCGCCGGCGGCGTAATGCCTGACTTTGGCGTCGTGCACCAGGTAATTCAGATCGCTCTCCGACAGCGACAGGCCGATATATACCCGAACCGCGCGTTTGAGCGCGACCTCGTCGATCATGCGCCGTACCGACTCCAGCGAATCGATCAGCTTGAGCATGTAGTGGCGCGGGGTTTCTATCAGCAGGCAGTCTTTCCCGGCCCTGATCGTGCCGGCGCGCCGGCGTCCGGAAATGAGCGCCATGTCGCCGAAAAAGTCGCCGGCCTTGAGCTTGAAATTGGGTTTTGCATCATCATGGATGCAGGCTTCGACCGATCCCGCGACGATGCAGAAGAATGTCGTGCTGTAGTCGTTGCGCCGGAAGACGATTTCGCCTTCTCTAGGCGCCAGGACATTGCTTTCAAGCAGGAAATCGCGCAGCTGCAAATTGGACAGCGGCGAGAGCAGAGGCACATTCTGGCGGATTTTGGCCAGGCTTTCCGCCACCGTGCCCAACTCCTGGCACCTGGAGAATTTTTCCCTCAGCAGTATCTCATCCGCCGGTTCCACCGGCCGGCCAAGAATATGGTCGACCGCTTCGTAGCCCTGGTTCATCGCCTGCTTGATCAGCGGATAGCCCGCCAATGCGCCGACGATATACAGGCCAGGCACGTTGGATTCGTAGCTGGCCGACAGTTGTGGGACCGAGGCCGGGTCGTCGCTGGGGAAGCGCACGCCGAAGCTTTCCAGCAACTGGCGCGGGGGATCGGCGCCCAGCCGCGCGATGACGCGATGGCAGCCGATTCTCTCAATGCCTTGCTGCGTGCGGGCGACGAACTTCAGCGGGAATTGCTCGTTTTCCGCCAACTCGACGTTTTCGACGCCGGTGTCCAGGCGGCACTCGATCTCGCCCTGTTTTAGTGCGGCTTTGAGTTGCGTGTAGTTTCTTTCCTTACAGTTGATGAAGCCTTCCTGGCGATTGATCAGGATCACCTGGTTTTTCTTCATCAGCGCCAGCGCATTTTCGATGCCGGTATCGCCGCCGCCGACGACGACTATGGTTTCATCTTCGAACTCGTCAGGATCGTCCAGCTGGTATTGCACTCCTGGCAGATCCTCGCCGGAAACTCCCAGCTTGCGGATATTGCCTTGCAGGCCGATCGCCAGCACGATGTATTCGGCCTTCAATGCCTGGCCCGACGCGAGCGTGATGCTGAAGGCGCCGAGTCCGCCCGTGATCGAGGCGACCTGGGCACCCAGGCGCAAATTGACATGATATTGCTGCAGCTCGTCAATCCATGTTTCCAGGACCTTCTCGCGCGTGCCGACCGCAAACGACATCGGACTGCGTAATGGCAGGGCGTTGGGCTCGGCCATCACCAGCTTGCCCTTCTGGTATTTGGTAATCGTGTTGGCGGGATGCTGCTCGGCTTCCAGCAGGATGTGCGAGATACCGAGTTCCGCAGCGTGCGCGGCTGCAGACAGGCCACTGGGGCCGGAGCCTATGATAGCTATCTTGAAATGTTCAGTTATCACCGAAGGGTTTTTCAGGGCTCTTGAATATGATCGACTATGGATACTAGCATAACCTGTGCCCGCAATTGAGCACCGTGGGATCCGCAAGGCGGCCGCATGCGGGTGGGTTCCGGTTCAGCCATGGAAACGCGATTTTATCGCGCCCGGCACCCTTTGCGTCAATGAATAATTGTGTTTTCCTGTGGCACAGACAAGGCGTGCAGCAGTGTATGCGGAGTTTCCATGGCCTTGAACCGGACGTTCACCATTCTGGTTTGCAATTCAACGCCTGACCTGCGCAGGGATTCGGTGCGTATTTTTTCGATAAAACCACTGTCGGCGCTTTCGATGGCCAGCATGAAGTCAGGATGGTTTTTATCATATTGGGTGCTGGTCGGCCTGGAAAAATACATCAGGTAATCCTGATATGACCAGATCATGAACTGTTGGCGGCATGAGACTGAGCGAAATTTTTTTTCGCTGTTAGCGACCACCTGAGACGGATCCCCATAAATATTCGTCAGCGCGGTCCTGACCGTTTCGGGATGTTGAGTGTCAAATTTTCCGATAACGGCTACCAGTGCGTTGTGCCGAAAAAGACTGGTTGCTTCGCCCAGCTGCTCGTCGCCAAAGCGGATGCCGATTTTGCATGCGATATCCGCGACCGATTTATCGATGCTTTGCCTGCATTCGGCAATGCTGCTCCCCAGCCTGGATATGAATTCTTCATAAGGCATGCCGAAATATACCCGAGCATACATTTCGGGATCATCCTTCAACAGCACCGGATGTATCTCTGCCTGCGCCGCAAGTGGAAGTAGAAGTATGGCCGGCAGGATGAGAAAACCGCGACAGAGATTCAGCAGTTTCATCGGTCTGTCCTTGTAATGAGGGTGTTTAATAAATATAAGAATTTTATATCTGCATATCCTATTTGTAAATGTGGTCACCAAGGGGGCAAGACATCAGCCGGGGCGATGCGCGGTTCGCCCGATTTGGCGTGTGATATGCGCTACCACGCGCAACAGTCGGCTTGCATCGCAATTGTCGGGGTCGGAGCCACCGTAGAGGCGACGATCGATGTCCATCAGGGCATCGCGGGCGGCTTGATCGTTGATATGCTGCGCCAGCGCGACAAGCGTCAGCGGCGGCGCAGCAGGCCAGATGAGGGCCGACCACGCCAGCAGGCCATCACGCACGCCCCGCGCATCCTCGGCCCTGCAGGTCCGGTACAGGCGCCATGCGAGGTGGAGGTAAGGGCGTGCCGCATATATTGCAAGCAGAATCAGGCAGAAGATTCCGGCCGCGATCAGGAGATACATAAGCGCTCCGGCCTGCTGCGGCACGGCAGAAGCAGGCAGGGTCTGCACCGTATCGGCGGCGATATGCAAGCGATGAGAAGGCAGGCTTGCGATATGCGGCATCGCCGTAGCTGTATCCCACCAGCGCAGCTGCAATTCAGGCACGACGATGTCGCCTGTGCGCTGCGGCACCATATTGAATAACTGTTCACGTGAACCGATATTGAGTTCGCCGGCGAAACGATTCTTCAGTCGTGCCGGTTCGGCATAAACCGCGATGCCGGGGGCGACGACTTGCAGTTCGGGAAGCTGCGCGGCATCGACCCCCGCGGCTTCGATGCGTATGGTGCGTTTAAATGCAGCTCCGATACGTGCGGGGTCCGGCGCCATCCAGGATTCTGTCAGCGTCAGCCGCCGCGCCGGCAGCCAGGATGCTTTTGCCGTCTCGGGAGCGGGCAGCACGTTCATTATCCTCGGTGAGGCTTCGACACTGACGGCATGGCGCCCACCGGACGATTGAGCGCCGGGCGTGGCGACCCGGCCGGCAGCATGTGCTCCGGCAAGTTCGAGCGGACCGCTGGCGAACGGGAGCACCGCATAACTGCGTTCGTGCACCCGGTAGCGCCGGTTCCCGCGCACTTCCTGATAGATGCGACCTTGGCCGATCGGCCGGATATCCGCCAGTCGGGCCGACGGGCCGTCGATGCGCAGATCGCGTACATCCACAGCCTGATAAAAACGCAAGCGGTAAATCGCCTGTGCCTGCACATAGACCTGCGCCGGCTCGATTTGCGCTTCGAGCAGCAAATCCTGCCCGGGTCCGGCGTCGGCCGGCAACGCGAACACGGCTCCCGCAAGCAGCAAAAAGGCGGGATATTTCACCACGATCGTTCGCCGCCGGCGAGACGGCGCCTATGCTCCATCAGCAGCTTTCGGCGCAACAGGCCCTCGGGTGCATCCGGTACGCGGCGCAGCCATTGCTGCGCGGCGGCGGCGGCCTCGCGTTCGGCATCGCCGGCCGGCAAGGATGCGGCCGCTACCGGCGGAGGCCGTGCTCCGCCGGTAGCGCTGTTGCCGGCAGACTGGTTCAGCAGGCGCTGTACCAAGTCGCGATTGTATTTTGTGTCCTTGTCCGCATGCTGCTTGAGCGCTGCGTCATAGGCGGCCAGCGCCTCGACCAAGCGTCCCTGCATCGCCAGTGCATTGCCCCGGTTATAGAGCGAATCGGCGTCATGAGCCTGTTGCAGCAGGATGGCCGCCCGGTCGTAGCGGCCGGCGCGATAGCTGGCAGCAGCGCACCAGCGCGGATCGGAAAAACCGTCTGCAGCGCGGGCAGCGGCGCCTGACTGGAGCAGGCGCCAGGCGCGGTAATCGGCCAGCGGCGACGATAAATCCAGCGCCGCCGCCGGCTGCGGTGCGGACAGCAGTGCCAGGAGCAGCGGTGCTGCGAGCAGCGTAAGGATGCCCGCACGAAACGCCAAGGCGGCGAGCGGCAGCAGCGGAAGCAGCAGCCAGTAGCCGGCGTCGACTTTGTTGCCCGACGATGATTCGGTAACCGTATTCCAGCGCCGATCGGCCGAGAGTGCGGCTATCAGCTGGCGGATGTCGCGATTGTCGGCTTGCAGCCGCACATAGCTGCCGCCGCTGCCTCGGGCCGTAGCCGCCAATGCCGGATCGTCTGCCGCTGTCATATGCAGGACGGACAGGCGCAGGCCCGCCAGTTCCGACGGCGACGGGGCAGGCCCCGCTCCGGCGGTTACCCACAGCAGGTCGCGTTGCGTGGCAGCGCTGCGCGCAAGGATGTTGCGCGCCATGCGCACGGCAAGCTCGGGGCGATTTCCGGCTACCGGGATGATATCGGGTGCAAGTTCGGGGACGAGGTGCGCGATGGTTTCGACATCCGTCGTCAGCGGCGCTGCCAGATAAGGCTCGCCGGCATATACCAGCAGCGCGGTTTGGCCTTCCGGCAGCGTCCGCAACAATTCCAGGATTTTCAGCTTGAGCTGTTCCAGGCGGGGTGGCGTCATGTCCTGCGCCGCCAGGTCGACTACCAGCACGCGTGCCATGTCGGGCTGATAAACCGTTTGCGACTCGCGCTGGAATGCGGGACCGGCGAGCGCCACCACGGTGGCAACAGAACCGCAGGCGAGCCAGGCTACGCCTGATGGCTGCCGGCGGCGCGGCTGGTTTCCGTCGATCAGGTGCGGCAACAGATGCGCATCGATCACCCGCCGCCAGTGCGCCAAACCGTTATCGGATATTCGCGACATCCGCCACAGCAATATGCCCAAAGGCGGCAATGCGAGCAGCCACCACGGATAAAGCAGGAACCACTCCGATTGCGTCATGCGGCGGCTGTCTTGGTACGGCGCAGCGTCAGCCAGCACGTCAGCGCAAGCGCGGCGGCCAGCGGCCACGCATAGAGTTCGCGGACCGGGCGAATGAAAGCCGCGCCACGGGCCATCGGTTCGATGCGGTCGAGCTGGTGGAAAAAGTCGCCGATGGCTGCGCTGTCGGTCGCGCGCAGGTAAATGCCTCCGGTTTGATGCGCCATTTCCCGCAGGGTCGTTGCATCGACGCCGTCTGCCTGGCCGCGCTCCGGCTTGCCGGCTGGCGAGGATGCGGAACCGATACCGATGACGTGGATGCGCACGCCCGCCCGGCGCGCCAGCCAGGCCGCCCGCAGCGGCGGCAGGGTGCCGGCGGTATTGACGCCGTCGGTCAGCACGACCAGCACGTGGTCATGCTCCGCAAGCGGCTGCAGGCGTTTGACGGCGAGCGCGACGGCGTCGCCCAGCGCCGTTTCGGCGCCGGCAAAACCGGCTTCCATCGTGGCGAGCGCCGCATGCATAGCTGCAAGATCGAACGTCAGCGGCGTATGGAGATAGGCCTGCGTGCCGAATACGATCAGCCCGACGCGGTCGCCCTGGCGTTGGCGCAGGAAGTCGTCGGCAAGCGCGCGCGCGGCATCGAGTCGGGTGACGGAACGGCGGCCGAGGCGCAGGTCGGCCGTTGCCATGCTCGCCGATACGTCGAATGCCAGCATCAGGTCGCGGCCGCTGGCCGGCTGCAATGCGGCATCCGCCGGTAGCTGCGGGCGCGCCGCGGCGATGACCAGCAGCAGCCAGGCCAGCACGGCGATCCATAGCGCCATGCCAGCGGGCGTTTCCGGCCTGGCGCCGCCGATGGCAGGCAGGCTGGGCACGCGCAAGGCCATAGCGCTATCGACGGGCGGCAGCAGGCGGCGTACCAGCCACGGCAGAGGCAGCGCCAGAAAGCACCAGGGCCAGGCGAAGCTCACGCCGGATTTTCCTTCAGCCAGCGGCGTGCCAGCGCGATCAGCGCGGCCTCGTCCACTGCGCCATGGCTGCGGTAGGGGCGCGACGCCAGCGCGGTGCCGACGCCGCTGGCAAACTTGCCGCCACCCCCGGTATTATCGAGAAAGCGCAGCCAGTCGCTGCCGCTAAGCCCGCCGACAGCGGGCTGGGGAAAACAGGCCAGCGCATGGCGCCGCAGCAATTGCGAAAGCCCGCTGACCAGTCGGGTAGTGTCGCCATCGCGGCTGTAGGTGGTTTCGAGACGCGCCAGCTCGCGCAGCGCGGCACGCAGCCTGCGCCTGCGCAGCGTGCGGTATGCAACCCAGCAGGCGGCTATGGCCGGCGCGATGGCCATTACTATGACTATGGCCATGAGCCAGGGCGAAGCGAGCAAGGGAGGCGGCGGCAGGTGGATGTCGCGCAATGCGCTGAGAGCCGGCGCTGTCATGCCGCGTGGCGCTTGACTGAAAAACCTGGCAGGCACGAGAGCACCCGTTGCGGTTCGACATGTGTGGCGAGCGGTACCCAGGTTGCTCCGCTGCGCTGCGCCAGCTGCTCCAGCGCGCTGCGGCGTGCGGCGAAGGCCGAACTGTAGGCGGCGCGCGCCGCAGCGCTACGCAGGTCCAGCGTCAGGTGGCGTCGGCCATCGGTGAGGCGGTAGCAGCCGGGCGGCGGTTCTGCTTCGAATATGTCGTAGACCTGCATCAGCACCAGCTCGGTAGATCGGGCAAGCGCGGCAAGCCGGCGTTCGGTTTCGACGTCGAGCGGCGCAAAGTCACTGATCAGCACCGTCAGGCTGCCCGGTTGCAAGTTATTTGCCAGCGTGCGCAGCGGCACCGTCAGCGTCGCTTCGCGCGCGGCCGGCACGGACGCCGACGCGGCAGCAAGACAATGCAATAGCGGCAATGCCCCGTAGCGGCGGTTTCTGGGCCGGATGTCGTGCTGGACGTCGCCGTCCCACACCAGGCCACTGACGCGCTCGCCGGCGCCGACCGCCGTCCATGCCAGCAAGGCCGCAGCGCGCGCGGCCACCACGGACTTGAATGCGACGCGCGTACCGAAACGCATGCTGGTGCCCAGATCGATCAGCAGGCGCACCTGGCGCTCGTGTTCCTGCTCGAACAGCTTGGTGTAGAGCCGGCCGCGTCGCGCCGTCTGGCGCCAGTCCACCGTGCGCATGCTGTCGCCGGTCTGGTAAGGTCGGGTTTCGGCGAACTCCATGCCGCGGCTGCGGAGCGTCGCCGCAGGGCTACCCGAGGATAACGCGGACAGCGGCAGGCGAAGCAGCGCCGCGGTGCCCACGCATTCGCGCAGAGCGATCAACTCGCGCAGCGACGCCACCACGCCGAAGTCAGCGTTGTCGCCGGGAAAGTTCATGGCACCGGCATGCGTTGCAGCAGCGTCGTGATCAACCGGTCAGGCGTCATGCCCATCGCCTCCGCCTCGTAGCTCATCAGTACGCGGTGGCGCAGCACGTCTGGCGCCAACGCCTGGATATCCGCCGGCGAGACGTAATCGCGTCCGGCCAGCCAGGCATGGGCACGAGCGCAGCGTTCGAGCGCGATGCTGCCGCGCGGGCTGGCGCCGAAACGTACCATGCCGGCGAGTTCGGTATCTATAGCTTCGGGATGACGGGTGGCTGCAGCCAGTTGTACGATATAGCGCTCCAGTTCGGGCGCGAGGTAGAGGTCGAGCACGCTGCGCCGCGCCGCAAAAATCTGCTCGCGCGATATCGCCGGCGGCGCCGGCACATCGCTTGCGGCCAGACCGGCGCGTGCTTCGGCGCGGGCCAGCGCGAGAATGTCCTGTTCGGTCGCGGCATCCGGGTAGCCGATGCGGACGTGCATCAGAAAACGGTCTAGCTGCGCTTCCGGCAGCGGATAAGTGCCTTCATGCTCGATCGGATTCTGCGTCGCCATCACCATGAACAGTTGCGGCAGGGCGTAAGTGGCTTGGCCGACAGTGATCTGGCGTTCGGCCATTGCTTCCAGCAGTGCGGATTGCACCTTGGCCGGCGCGCGGTTGATTTCGTCGGCGAGCACGAAATCGTGGAACAGCGGCCCGCGCTCGAAGCGGAAACTGCCATCCTGCGGGCGGAATACCTCGGTGCCGGTCAGGTCTGCCGGCAGCAGGTCGGGGGTGAATTGCAGGCGGTGAAAACTGCCGGCCAGCAGCGCCGCCAGCACCTTGACGGCCCGGGTCTTGGCCAGCCCCGGCGCGCCTTCGAGCAGCAGGTGCCCGTCGGCGAGCAACGCGATCAGCAGCCGCTCGGTGAGCTGTTTCTGCCCCAGAACCGCGGCGTCCAGACGCGCCGCCAACTGGCGGAACAGGTCATCGGCGGGCAGGGTTGTGCCCATTACACCAGCCCCTGGTGCAAGGCCTTGGACACGAACGGGATGCCGAAGAAAGTCATGAAGGCGAGGATGAAGGTGGCGATGGTCAGGATGGAGTTGGTGCGCGGCGTGGTGCGGAACGGTGTGCGCACATGCAGCGTGAGCGCGATCGACAGCCAGGTAATCAGCGACCATACTTCCAGCCGGTCCCACGACCAGTAGCGGCCCCAGGCATCCTGCGCCCAGATGGCGCCGGCGACGATGCCCAGGGTGTCGAAAATCAACGCCAGCGCCATGCAGCGGTAGGCGGTCCCGTCAAGCGACAGATCATCCGGCAGGCGCGCGAAGCGGTCGCGGCCGATGTCGGCGGCGCGTAGCAGCACGATGCCGCCTATCCCCAGTGCGACGAATGCCGAGCCCAGAAACAGCTTGATGAAGCCGATATGGATGAACAGCCAGACCGTGTTGTAAGTCGGCGGCAAAGACGATGCATCGCGCGGCACCATGATCATCCAGCCCATGATGATGATGATGATCGGCAGCACGATGGCGGCGAAAGCGCGCAGGCGGGGATTGATCCAGTACGCCAGCACTACCGCGGCCATCAGCCCCCAGATGTTGGCGGACAGCATTTCGAAGGTGCTGCCCACCGGCAGGTGATCGATGCGTATCCAGCGGGCAATGATGGCTGCTGTATGCAGCCCCCAGGCCACGGTCATCAGGGCCAGCAGCGTGCGTTCGGGGTGTTTGCGAAACACCAGGCCCCACAGCGCGAGGGCGGTGGCGATGGAATAGCCGACCAGCGCGGCCCAGAAAGAGGCGAGTTCAATATTGAGAATATTCATTTTTTCCATAGATCCGGGAAGTGGTTGCCCGCCTTGATTTCATAATCCATCGTGCCGTCCGGACGCAATGTTTCCGGCTTCGGCATCTTGACGGCGGTTCCCTTGCCATCGCGTTTGATCTCGTCGGCCGTAAAGCCGGGCGGGATACCTTTGGTCGGCCCCCACGGGCCGCGGCCGAGTTTGGCCTCCCATTCCCATATCGCCGAGCGTGCCTGCGCCACCTGCAGCCGGTAGGGGTCCGGATTCTTCACCAGATGCAGAAAGCTGCGCATACCGCCAAGCGCGGTTTCGAGGTCGCCCAGACTTTCGGACGCGGTGGCGTGATCGAAGTAGGCCTCCGCGAGCGTGGGGTCAAGATCGATGGCCTTGGTAAAAAAATCGCGCGCAGTCGCATGATCCCCCTTGCCCTGCAGGGCACGCCCGAGCTGCAGATAAGCCCGGGCCGAATTACCGGCCAGTGGGCGCACCCGGTTCATGGTTTTGATCGCGTCGTCATATTTCCCGGCAGTATTCAACGACTCCGCCTGTTTCAGCGCGTTCTTGAGTTCATCGCCTTGCCCATCCGGCTTTGGCATCTCCGGCGCCTCGGCGTGTGGTGCCCGCAATTCCGGGCTTACTTCGCGCAGGCCGGCGAATGCTGTCCGGTCGGTCGCGGTGGGCTGCCTCGATGCCTCGATGCCGCGGCCAGGCAACAGCTTGACGAGGTAGCCAAGTCCCATAATCACGGCGACCAGGGAGGCAAACGCCAACCGGCGATAATCCTTACGTACAGCCCCGCTGGGCCGAACTGTGGCGCGCTCTGGAATCATCAGCCTGGAAGCCACCCGCCTCATGTTATGGCTCGACAATGGTGGCCGTGCCGTTTTCGAGGTGAGTGCGCGCAGTCTCGACATCGACTGCAAAGCGGACGCCGAAACAGCGGAAATTCTCGTCCGGTCGCATCGTTGTACGCGCATAGACATGGATGAAGCTTGCGCTCGAAGCCCAGCGCCCACCCTTGAGTATCTTCACTGGGCGCGGAATGCCCTCGGTTAGCGTTCCGGTAGCGGCCGGTACCGGATTGCGGTCACCGTCTTTTATGTCGAGGTCGAACTGTTCGTTGTACCAGTCGGCCACGTATTCGAAGACATTGCCGGCCATGTTGTAGGCGCCGTAGGGCGACTTGCCGTTGCTGAACGACGTCACCGGTGCCGGCGTACAGCCGCCGAATGCCCGGAAGCCGGCATAGGTATCGTCCGGGTACTCGTCGCCCCACGGCCAGAGGCGACGGTCGGTACCGCGTGCCGCCTTGACCCACTCGGCCTCGGTCGGCATGCGAAAGCCCATCCAGCGCGTAAATTCGTCGGCCAGGTTCCACGATAAATGCGTCGCCGGCAGATCGCGCTCGGGCTCGGTCAGGTAATATTCGCCAGCCTCGTTGCGTCGTACCGCGCAGCCTTTCGTTTCGCCGCTACCGTATTCGGTCCGGTGCTTGACATCCCGCGAATCCAGAAAACGCTTGAGATCGCGCGCACGGGCTTCGTACTTGGCAATGTAGTAGCTGTCCAGCCAGACCTTGACATCGCGGAACCAGGGTTTGCCCTTCTGCACCGCTTTTTCGCGCTCGCCGTTTTCGACGGCGTACCAAAACCAGCCTTCAGGGACAAGAACGAACTCGACACCGTTAATGATGATTTCGCGTGGCAAATCCGGCTGCCGCGGCGCGCCGGCGGTATCGGCTACACCGGCGGTACTGAACACCGAAATGGCAGCCAGCATTGCCGCCAGAAAAAAAGTGCGCATGGAAGTTCCTATTGTTCTCGCACGAGGCGAAGGCCGATTGAATCGAGGGCGTCGTCGGCCGGATAATGGCCGCGCTTGGCGCACCGCGTTTGCTCGAGTTCAGTGCGGAAGCTCCCGCCACGTATGACGCGTGGCCCAGTGTCTGCCTCGACGCGCGGATTGTAGAGCGCGTGCCGCGTATAGCCGTCGGCGAGGTAGCCGTCACCCACCCATTCCCAGACATTCCCTTGCATGTCGTGCAGGCCGAAAGCGTTGGCTTTCAGGGCGCCGACTACGCTTGGCTTCGGGGTGCGGAACTGGTACCAGGCAACCTTGTTAAGCTCCTGCGGATCGGGTCTGGGCTCAAATTTATACTTCCGGCCGGCAAGGCACGCATACTCCCACTCCGCTTCGGTCGGCAAGCGGAAGCGGTACTTGCCGCCTGAGCGCGTACTCAGACGCTCGGCAAAATCGCGCGCCTGCGCCCATGTCACTTTCGCAGCAGGAAGGTCCTTGCCGTCACCGGGCGCATCGGCCGTGGCCATAATCTGCTGCCATTCCTTGATACGCACCTCAAATTTTCCCATCCAGAACGCATCAACGCAGACTTCGTGCTGCGGCACTTCATCCTCCGAAAGACTTTTCGCAAAGCCGATTTGCGCCCAGTATGAATCGGCCGGCGGTGGCACCGGCTTGGCGCTGCCCATCTGGAAACAGCCCTTCGGCACCGCGACAAATTGCATTCCCGTCGCCGGCTCGGTCCATGTTTTCGCTGCCGCCCCGGCCCAGATGCCGGTGCTCATCGTTAGCATCCCGATTGCAAAAATTATCTGTCGCATAACTGCTTGACCTCTAAAAGCACGCACTCACCCGACCGACGCAGAAGTCGTGCGTAGAACCACAACAAGCTAACAATTCCTACGATGACCGTCGCCACCAGCCAAGGCTCGGTCGGATCATAGACGATGCGATAGCCCATCCAGGAGGCGAGCCGCACATAGGTCAGCCGCCCGCCGTCAACGTCGACCGATTCACCCGGGCGCAACTCCAGGCGCCGCTCACCGACACGCAGGACCAGATGATGGCGCATCTTCTGGGCGCCCAGGTCGGCGCGCTGTCCAACCCGTAGCTGTGCAGACGGCGCATCGAGTTCAAGCATTACCCAAACCTTCGGCCCATTCGGCAAAGGCCATTCGGTTGTCGGGCCAAGCCCGGCACTGTCGCTGTCAGGCAGCTGCACGGTTCCGTATCCCGCAGCGCCGGTCGCCGGCTGCCAGTAAAAAAGCGGCGAGAAGCCGCGGCGGCTGGTCGCATAAATACGGTAGCCGTCGAGCACCAGCGGGCGATCGTCGCCGATCTCGGCGAAGCGGCTTTTTCCTTCCTCGTCCCACCAGCGTACACGGTTGTAGGTCGCATGAAACTTGCCGCGTTCCGGGAAATTCTCGGTAAATCCCTCGTTGCCGAAATGCAAGGAGCGCACCGCATCGCCGTGCAGCGGCCCCCGCTGGTCGCGCACCAGATTACCCTCGAAGGCGGTGCCGGAAGTAAGAATGGTTGCGCCATCGAAATAAGTCAGTCGCGCCACCGCCAGCAGCGCCACCAAAGCCAGAAGGGCGAGGTGAAAGAACAGTAGCGGCAGATCGGCGCGAAAGCGGACATTGGTGGCGATTGCCGCGGCCAGATTAAGCGCCAGCAGGGCGAAAGGCGGCAGCATGGCGAGCGTCGGGTCGGCGTCGCCGTGTACGGTAAGCAGGGCTCCTGCCGCCATGAGCACGAAGAAGCTCACAGTCAGGCGTGGCGAAGCCAGCGCTCTGGAATAATGCTGACCGGCCGATCCGAGCCACGCGGCCATGCTTAATAGCCCCCCGCAGCCGGTAATGGGGGAGTCTGGGCTTGCTGCGTGGTCGCCGCGCCCGCACATGCTGCGTCCATCCAGCTTCGGCCACCGCCGCACGACGTTTCGGTCCAGGCGGTACTCGATTGCCAGGTGGAAACCCGCAGCAAGGCTCCGTTGTAGTACGGAGCAGCCCAGAGCTGTCTCGTGTCACCGGTCGTTCCGCCAAAGGCACTCGTACACCCGGTCGGCTTGCCCGCCTCGGGGCCAAGGCAGTTCAAGTTAACCAGAAACGCCTTGTTCTTCCAGCCGTGCGGTAAGGCAATATGGCAAAACTGGCATCTGGCCATCGCCTGATGGTCGGAGTTCGTGGTATGGCCGGCGTCGCCGCTGTTGAACCCGCCGTTGCCCGATGGGTCATGGCAACGGCCGCAGACAGCGGTCGGGCTGGCGCCGGTCGCACTGGTAATTGTTTGCGTGATGTCCCACTTGCCCTTGAGCAGGAAATTTTCGCTCGATCCGTGCGGCCCCTGAGTCTTGGTGAGATCCGGGCCGGTACCGACTGTCCATGACGTCGGTTCGCCATGACAGTCGCTGCATTGCATGGTTTGCTTGCCGATGTTGGCAGCGGTGTTGAATGGGGCGCGAATGTTGGAAAAAACGGTAACGTTGTTGCCCGTGCGCTCATAGCTGGTGCGTCCCGTCGGCATGACCACCGGATGCCAGGAACGGTGGTTGGTTGGGGCACCAATTGGAGCGCCGTTGGGATTGCTCGGCGTATAGGCCGGGTCGTTGCCGTTTTCGCCCTGGTCGGTTCCCGTCGAGGGTGGGTCCGTAGCCGTGGTGCTGGCGGCGAATTCGGCCGCCACGTTGGTATAGACGGTCAACCCGTTCCCGCTGATGCCTGATGGCGTTCCGCCATAGACGGCGCCGCGCAGCAATGGAAAACTCGCCGCGACCAGGCTATTGCTGTAGTCGGAGTGGCATTTGAAACACAGCTGGTATTCGCGGGTAAGATAGGTCGAGCTGCGGACTGTACTTACGCTGGGGACGCCGCTTTTTACCGTATAGCTCGTCGGTGCCTGCGGCCAGGTGGTCTGGGCGCCGTAATTTGGCTCCACGCCCCACATGCCGCGCAGCACGCCGGAGGCGACGTTGCCGTCCGCTCCCAGGTTGCCTGCTGTCCCCCCCGCCTTGTGGGTGC
>NZ_DASXVH010000037.1:0-7932 GCF_036504375.1 Novimethylophilus sp. | reverse complement strand
CAGCGCCAAGGTCGAATACGGCAAGTTTACCGAAGGCGACCGCTATGCGCTGTTGCCGGTGGCCGATACCGTCGCCGGCAATCGCGCCAGGGTCCGCAATACCGACAAGCTCTGGCTGACGGTTATGTATACCTTCTAGCGACATTTGAACTGAACAGTTCCCCGAAGTCCCTGCTCCTAAAGCCGCAAGCAATGGAGTCGGGGCCGAGCGATTGGGCTCCGGGTAAGGTCGGCGAAAGCTGCTTTGCCTCCCGGTAATTTTGGAAAGGGGTATGCGATGTTGAACACAGCCATGCCGGCCGCCAACCCGGCAGCCGACGAACGTTATATACGATTAATGCGCCCGGGTAGCGACATCCCCATCCTGGGCATCTGCGCCTATGCCAGCGGCACCGGCAAGACTACGCTGCTGGAAGCTGTGCTCCCCATTCTGGGCGCCTACGGCCTGAAGGTTTCCGTGATCAAGCAGGCACGCGCCGATTTCGATATCGACCGCCCCGGCAAGGACAGCCATCGTCTGCGCGGCGCCGGTGCCGCGCAAGTACTGGTGAGTTCCCCCCGGCGCTGGGCGCTGATGGCCGAAGTCACCGACGGCGACGCAATGGACGGCGATGGACTGCCGCTGGAGCAGCTGGTAAGGCATCTGGACACGCGGCTGACCGACCTCATCCTGGTCGAGGGCTTCAAGACCGCGCCGATTCCAAAAATCGAGGTGTTTCGCCAGGCATGCGCGAACCCGCTGCTGGCCGCACATGACCCCGACATTATCGCGGTGGCTGCCGATGTCGCGCTGCCGCTGCCGGTCGCCTTGCTGAATTTGAACCGCGCGCAAGAGATTGCCGCCTTCGTGCTGGATTGGCTGACCCGGCAGCGGCAGCAACATCTTGCGACAAGCATGGAACAATGGCTGCGGGAAAGCCCGGGGGCGACCCGTATCCGCGAATCGGAGCCGATGGCAGGTTAAACCGTTCACTCCACCATGATGCGCAGGTCGGCGGCATTGCCGCCCTGCTCGCTGCCGTGGCTAGGGATGGCCCGGGTAAGCTCGCCCCGATTCCTCTGCGCACATGGGCCGCGGCTTGTCGATTACCGTCGCTATGGTGTACTTTGCCCCATTCAGCGCCTATCCGACTCGCCCGACATGCACAACACCGACCTGTTAGCCCGCTCTCTCGCCGCCGTCTGGCATCCTTGCACGCAGATGAAACAGCACGAGACCCTGCCCCTGATTCCGATCGCCTCCGGCGACGGCGCCTGGCTGACGGATTTCGACGGCAAGCGCTACCTGGACGCAGTAAGTTCGTGGTGGGTCAACCTGTTCGGCCACCGCAACCCGCGCATCAATGCCGCGCTCAAGGAACAGCTGGACCGGCTGGAGCACGTCATGCTAGCCGGCTTCACGCACGAGCCGGTGGTGCGGCTGTCCGAGCGCCTGGCGCAGCTGACGGGCCTGGGGCATGCGTTTTACGGCTCGGACGGCGCCTCGGCGACCGAAATCGCGCTGAAGATGAGCTTCCATTTCTGGCGCAACAACGGCAAGCCGCAAAAAAACGCCTTCGTCAGCCTGCAGAACAGCTACCACGGCGAAACCGTGGGTGCGCTCTCGGTCACCGACGTGGCGCTGTTCAAGGACACCTATGCCCCTTTATTGCGGCAGAGCGCGCAGGTGCCCTCACCCGACTCGCGCCTGGCGCAGCCGGGCGAAGCGACGGAGGCCTATGCGCTGCGCTGCGCTGAAGCGCTGCAGCAGCACCTGGACGCGCACCATGCCGAGACTGCGGCGCTGATTGTGGAACCCTTGGTGCAGGGCGCGGCCGGCATGGCGATGTATCATCCAGCCTATCTGCAGCGGGCACGCGAGCTGTGCAACTACTACGGCGTGCACCTGATCGCCGACGAAATCGCCGTCGGCTTCGGCCGCACCGGCACCATGTTCGCCTGCGAGCAGGCCGGCATCCGCCCCGATTTCATCTGCCTGTCGAAAGGCATCACCGGCGGCTACCTGCCGCTGTCGGCCGTGCTTACCACGGATACGGTGTACCAGGCGTTCTACGACGACCAGGTGGCGCGCGGCTTTCTGCATTCCCATAGCTACACCGGCAATGCGCTGGCATGCCGCGCGGCGCTGGCGACGCTGGATATTTTCGAGCAGGACAACGTATTGGAAGAAAACCGGCGCAAGGCGGCGCTACTCTCCGCCGCGCTGGCGCCGGTAGCCGCGCATGAAGCGGTAAAGCAATTCCGCCACCTCGGCATGATATGGGCTTTCGAGGTGGAAACCACCGATCCGGAATTCGCCGGCAGCTTCTACCGCATGGCGCTGCAGCGAGGGCTGCTGCTACGGCCGATAGGCAATACCGTTTACTTCATGCCGCCCTATATTATCGGCGCGGAGGAAATCGCCCTGATTGCCGGCGAAACTCTCGGCCTGCTCGACCGCTTCATGCAACAAAAAACGGCCTGAAGCCGTAATACAGCCCGAGCAGCAGCGCACCGTAATACATTCCGTTTGCCAGCCACGCGCTCTGCACGCCGCTGAGCCAGTATTTCGCCAGCAGCCGGCAACGCAAAGCAGCGCCAGCGTCGCAGGGCGGTGCTGCCATTCGCCGGAAATCCAGACTATCAGTCCGCCGTCCGGGTTGAAGATCTGGTAGGCAGTGCTGGCAACCGCCAGTGCGATGGCGGCAAATACCGCGACGCTGAACATCGAGTCGAGCAGGTACGGGGTTGAAGATTTCATGGTTTGCTCCCGAAAAAATAAAGGGCAAACCGCAGTGCTCGGGGTCTCAACGCGTGCTTGCGGCGGAGGTTCCGCTAGCCCGCATAGCTGGAGATGAGCGCTTTCCGGCGGCCCCGCCGTCATGGGATTGCTCCTTTAGACCGGTGGCTTTGCGTCCCCGCCTTTCGGCCGGGTTTGCCCTTTGCAGAATTGCATAACCATACTAACGGCTCCGATCCGGCAATGCAAAATCGCCGCTGACAAGCGGTAAAATACGTCGGCTAAACGGTAGCCAATGACACTAACCCCCTGTGCAACGCATCTCTCAGCCCGGCCTGGCGGAACAGACCATCAACAAATCTCGCTTCGTCGCAGCTGCGGAATATTGCGCCGACGAACGCGCAGTAGCCATGCTGTTGCGGCGGCTTGCAAGCGAACACTCACATGCGCACCATCTGGCTTTCGCCTATCGGGTGCAGGATCTGGAAGGGCAAGGCTATCTCCAGCGCTTTCACGATGCCGGCGAGCCGTCCGGCACTGCCGGCAAGCCCATCCTGCAATACCTGGAAGGCCGCGATCTGGTGAACGCCTGCATTGCCGTGGTGCGCTATTACGGCGGCATCAACCTGGGAACCGGCGGCCTGGCACGAGCTTACGGCGGTACCGCCAAACTGGCATTGGAAGCCGCGCGTCTGGCGCCCTTCGTGGAAATGCGCGAGATCCGGTTGGTTCTGGACTACGGGCGCCTCGACCCGTTCACCCGCGAACTGGCGAAACTGCATGGCCAGATACTGGACAAGGTCTTTGGAGAACGCGTCACAGTGCTGGCCTCGGTGCCCGCCGATGCGGCAGACGGGCTGACCAAGCGTTTCGGCGCAGGCTGGGCACCGGGCAAATTTTAATCGCCAGCCTGTTTTTCTGGTTCTCTCCCAACCGTTTTGCATATAAAATAGGCAGCTTTTCCCCCGGACCAGAATCGCCTGTGCAAATCGGCCCCTACAAGCTCAAGACAAACCTGATCGTCGCCCCCATGGCGGGCGTGACCGACCGTCCTTTCCGCCAGCTTTGCAAGAAAATGGGCGCGGGACTGGCCGTGTCCGAGATGGTGACGTCAAATTCGCTGCTTTACGGCAGCGAGAAGACCTTGCGCCGGGCCAACCACGAGGGCGAGGTCGACCCGATTTCGGTGCAGATCGCCGGCGCCGACCCCAAAATGCTGGCCGAGGCCGCTCAGTACAACGTCGACAACGGCGCGCAGATCATCGACATCAACATGGGCTGCCCGGCCAAGAAAGTGTGCAACGTGATGGCGGGTTCCGCGCTGCTGAAGGACGAGCCGCTGGTCGCGCAGATCCTGCAAGCGGTGGTGAAAGCCGTCAATGTGCCGGTGACGCTGAAAACCCGCCTGGGCTGGGACAAGGGCAACAAGAACGTGCCGCTGATCGCCCGCATCGCCGAGGACAGCGGCATCCAGGCGCTGGCGATCCATGGCCGCACCCGCGCCTGCCTGTACACCGGCCACGCGGAGTACGACCTGATCGCCAAGGTCAAACAACGCGCCGGCATCCCGATCATTGCCAACGGCGACATCACGACGCCGGAAAAAGCCAAACAGGTGCTGGACCAGACCGGGGTCGATGCGATCATGATCGGCCGCGCGGCGCAGGGACGGCCGTGGATATTCCGCGAAATCTCGCACTACCTGGCAACCGGCCGCCACCTGCCGCCGCCGGAAGTCTCCGAAATCCACGCGGTATTGCTGGGGCACCTAGCCGACCTCTACCAGTTCTACGGCGAGCAAACCGGCACCCGCATCGCCCGCAAGCATATCTCGTGGTACACCAAGGGCTTGACCGGCTCGGCCAATTTCCGCCATGCGATGAACCAGCTGCAAACGCGCGAGGAACAGCTCGCCGCGATCGGCGATTTTTTCAACGAGCTGCGCCGGCGGGGCGAGCGGCTCAATTACATCCAGGAAGAGCCCGAGGAGATGGCGGCATATGCGTGAAACAGATCTTTCTGCCTGCGTGCGCCTGGCGCTGGATGAATATTTCAAGGATCTCGATGGCGAACCGCCGCACGCGGTTTACGACATGCTGATTCATTGCGTCGAAAAACCGTTGCTGGAAAGCATCATGCGCCGCACCGGCGGCAACCAGAGCAAGGCAGCTGAAATCCTCGGCCTCAATCGCAATACGCTGCGCAAAAAGCTCAAGCAGCACGGCATCCAATAAAAATCCGCGCTCGCCGCTCATTTTTATAACCGTATCAACTTTTATTATTTCCGCTCCATCATGACCATTATCAAACGTGCTCTACTCAGCGTTTCCGACAAACGCGGCGTTCTCGAATTTGCGCAAAAATTGAATGACTTCGGCGTCGAACTCCTGTCCACCGGCGGTACCGCAAAACTGCTGCGCGACAACCACATTCCCGTCATCGAAGTCGGCGACTACACCGGTTTTCCGGAAATGCTGGACGGGCGTGTGAAAACCCTGCACCCCAAGGTGCATGGCGGCATCCTCGGCCGGCGCGACCTGCCGGAGCACGTGAGCGCGATGCGGCAGGCGGGGATTCCGAACATCGACATGGTGGTGGTCAATCTCTACCCGTTCCGCGAAACCATCGCCAAGCCGGACTGCCCGCTGGAAGACGCGATCGAGAACATCGACATCGGCGGCCCCACCATGGTGCGCGCCGCCGCCAAGAACCACGCGCATGTCGCCATCGTCACCGATCCCGACGATTACGCCGCGCTAACGCGCGAAATGGCCTCCAGCAACGGCGCTGTCGGCGCGGAAACCCGATTCAAGCTGGCCAAGAAAGCGTTCTCGCACACCGCGGAATACGACGGCGCGATCAGCAACTATTTGACCGCCCTCGACGCGCAAAACCAGAAGCAGGACTTCCCAGACCGCTACACCACGCAGGTGGTCAAGGTGATGGACCTGCGCTACGGCGAGAACCCGCACCAGAACGCCGCATTCTACCGCGATGCCAGCATACCCGCCGGTGCGCTCGCAGGCTTTACCCAGTTGCAGGGCAAAGAACTTTCCTACAACAATATCGGCGATGCCGACGCGGCGTGGGAATGCGTCAAGACCTTCGACACCCCGGCCTGCGTCATCGTCAAGCACGCCAATCCGTGCGGTGTGGCTGTCGGAGCCAACTTGCTCGATGTCTATCAGCGCGCGTTCAGCACTGACCCGACCTCGGCATTCGGCGGCATCATCGCCTTCAACCGCGAGATCGACGCAGCCGCGGCGGAAGCCGTGCTGAAACAGTTCGTCGAAGTCATCGTCGCACCTGCCGTTTCTGACGCAGCCAAGCAAATTTTCGCCGCCAAGGCCAATATCCGCGTCTTGACCGTGCCGTTGGGCGCCGGCCTCAACGCGCTGGAATACAAGCGCGTCGGCGGCGGGTTGTTGATCCAGACGCCAGATGCGCTGAACGTTAGCGCGGCGCAGTTCAAGATCGTCACCAGGAAACAACCCACGCCTGAACAATTGAGCGATCTGCTGTTCGCCTGGCGCGTCGCCAAGTTCGTCAAGTCCAACGCCATCGTGTTCTGCGGCAACGGCATGACGCTGGGCGTCGGCGCCGGCCAGATGAGCCGCGTCGACAGCACCCGTATCGCCGCGGTCAAGGCAGGTAATGCCGGGTTGTCGCTGAAGGGCGCAGCCGTGGCATCGGACGCCTTTTTCCCGTTCCGCGATGGCGTGGACGTGCTGGCCGAAGCCGGCGCCTCCTGCGTGATCCAGCCCGGCGGCAGCATCCGCGACGAGGAAGTGTTCGCCGCAGCGGACGAGCATGGCATCGCGATGGTGATTACCGGCGTACGCCACTTCCGCCACTGAGGGAACCCACATGAAAATCCTGGTCATCGGCAACGGCGGACGCGAACACGCGCTGGCCTGGAAACTGGCGCAGAGCCCGCGGGTAAGCCGCGTCTTCGTCGCACCCGGCAATGCCGGCACCGCGCTCGACCCCAACATGCAGAACGTCGCGATTACGGCCATCCCCGACCTGGTGGAGTTCACGCAGAAGGAAAACGTCGGGCTCACCGTAGTCGGACCGGAAGCGCCGCTGTCTCAGGGCGTGGTCGATGCCTTCCGCGCCGCCGGCCTGAAAATCTTCGGGCCGACCCGCGCCGCCGCGCAACTGGAAGCGTCGAAAGACTTCGCCAAGGCGTTCATGGCGCGCCACGGCATTCCCACCGCAGCTTACGCCACGTTTACCGATGCCGCCGCGGCACACGATTACGCCCGCAAACAGGGTGCGCCCATCGTCATCAAGGCCGACGGCCTGGCCGCGGGCAAGGGCGTGGTGGTGGCGATGAATGAAACCGAGGCGCACGACGCCATCGACATGATGCTTGCGGACAACAAGCTGGGTGCCGCCGGCGCGCGCGTGGTGATCGAGGAGTTTCTCGAAGGCGAAGAAGCCAGCTTCATCGTCATGGTGGACGGCGAGCATATCCTGCCGCTGGCCACCAGCCAGGACCACAAGCGCCTGCTGGACGCCGACCAGGGGCCGAATACCGGCGGCATGGGCGCCTACTCGCCGGCGCCGGTGGTCACGCCGGAAATTCACGCGCGGGCGATGCGTGAAATCATCGGCCCCACCGTGCAAGGCATGGCCAAGGACGGCATTCCCTATACCGGCTTTCTCTATGCCGGGCTGATGATAGACAAAAACGGCAATCCCAGGACGCTGGAATTCAACTGTCGCATGGGCGACCCGGAAACCCAGCCCATCATGCTGCGGCTGAAAAGCGACCTGGTCGACCTGGTGGAGCACGCCGTCAACGGCACGCTGGACCAGGCCGAAGCCGAGTGGGACCGGCGCGTGGCACTCGGCGTGGTGCAGGCCGCCGCCAATTACCCCGATGTGCCGCGCAGCGGCGATGTGATCCACGGCCTGCCGCAGGGCCTGCAGGATGCGCATGTGTTCCATGCCGGCACCAGGCTGGTCGACGGCCAGGCAGTGACCAGCGGCGGCCGCGTGCTGTGCGTCACCGCGCTGGGCGACAGCGTGCAACAGGCGCAGACGCGAGCTTATGCCATCGCCGACGGCATCGCCTTTGACGGCCGCCAGATGCGGCGCGATATCGGCTACCGCGCGATTTCGCGCTGATGGCTATCGCGCAATAGCGCGCTGACCGTAGCGCAGGCGGCCTCGCCTGCATTCAGCCGTCACTTTGCCTTGGATTG
>NZ_DASXVH010000036.1:0-39607 GCF_036504375.1 Novimethylophilus sp. | reverse complement strand
GCGCATGATGGGGATGGGCAAGCAAGCCGACGAACTGGTGCTGCGCATGAACCGCGCAGCCGAAGCGGCGGTGCCGGAGGCCAAGACGCTGCTGGTCGACGCCGTCAAGAAAATGTCGGTGCAGGACGCCAAGAACATACTCACGGGCGGCGACGATGCCGCCACGCAGTATTTCAGGAAGGTAACCTCCGCGCCGCTGGCCGACAGGTTCCTGCCTATCGTCAAGCAGGCTACGGATAGTGTCGCACTGGCCCAGCAATACAACAAGTTCGCCGACGCCGGAGCCAGATTCGGGCTGATCAAGAAAGACCAGGCCAACCTGGAACAGTACGTCACCCAAAAAGCGTTGGATGGCCTTTATCTGATGATGGCCGAAGAGGAGAAGGCCATCCGCAAGGACCCTTTGACGGCGAGCACCGGCCTGATCAAGAAAGTATTCGGGGCGCTGGCGAAATGATGCGGTGAATTCAGGCGGCGGCCCCAGGTTCGGTAGCATCAACGGGCAGCGAAGAGCAGCCTCGTCCCCGGAGGCACGACATGTAGTTGCATGCTTGACTGCTGAATCCCGGGCGTTGTGATTTCGGGTAAAATTCAGGCTTTGCCAATTTAGTTGAATCCTCATGCTCCGCATTCGTGGCAGTGCCGCCCTTTCTCCCTTCCGACTCGACAAAATTCTCGCCGCGATGAAGGCCGCGGCGCCGCAGATTACCCATGTCTACGCCGAATTCTGGCATTTCGCACAAACCTCGCGGGATCTGGTTGCGCAGGAAAGCGAGGTGTTGCACAAGATACTGACCTATGGCCCGAGGCTGACCGAAGAGCAGCCGCAAGGCGAACTGTTCCTGGTAACGCCGCGGCCAGGGACGATCTCGCCGTGGTCGTCGCGCGCGACCGATATCGCCCGTCATTGCGGACTGGAAGCGATGGAGCGGCTGGAGCGCGGCGTGGTCTATTACGTTGCCACCGCTACCGGCACGCCGCTGACGGAGGCCGAGAAGCAGGTTCTCAAGCCCCTGATTCACGACCGCATGACCGAGTCGGTGTTTGCCAGCCTGGGCGAGGCGGCCAGATTGTTTCTGAGCGCGGAGCCGGCCCCGCTTTCCACCGTGGACATCCTGAGCGGCGGCAAGCGCGCGCTGGAGGCTGCCAACAGCACGATGGGGCTGGCATTGTCGCCGGATGAAGTCGATTATCTGGTGGAAAATTTCATCCGCATCGGCCGCAATCCGACCGACGTCGAGCTGATGATGTTCGCGCAGGCCAACTCCGAGCATTGCCGCCACAAGATTTTCAATGCCGACTGGGTGATCGACGGTATTCCCCAGGCGCAATCGCTGTTCGCGATGATACGCAACACGCACCAGCTCCACCCCGGCAAGACCGTGGTCGCGTATTCCGACAATGCTTCCATCGTGCAGGGCGAAAGCACCCAGCGCTTCAACGCCCAACCCGATGGCCGCTACGGCTATGTCGAGGACGAGATGCATTTTCTGATGAAAGTCGAAACGCATAACCACCCCACCGCGATCTCGCCCTTTGCCGGTGCCGCGACCGGTGCCGGCGGCGAAATTCGCGATGAAGGCGCGACCGGCAGCGGCTCCAAGCCCAAGGCCGGCCTGACCGGTTTTTCCGTGTCCAATCTGGAAATTCCGGGCTTCAGGCAACCCTGGGAAGCCAATTACGGTAAACCGGAGCGCATCGCTTCCGCGCTGCAAATCATGATCGACGGTCCGTTGGGCGGTGCGGCGTATAACAACGAGTTCGGGCGCCCCAACATCGCCGGCTATTTCCGCACGCTGGAAATCGAGGTTGCCGACGAGGTGCGCGGCTATCACAAGCCGGTGATGCTGGCCGGCGGTATCGGCAATATTTCAGCGCGCCATTCCAAAAAACATGCTATCCCTCCCGGCGCCTATCTCGTTCAATTGGGCGGCCCGGCGATGCTGATCGGTCTCGGCGGGGGGGCTGCATCGAGCATGGATACCGGCGCCAACGCGGAAAACCTGGATTTCGATTCGGTGCAGCGCGGCAACCCCGAACTGGAGCGCCGCGCGCAGGAAGTCATCGACCGCTGCTGGCAGATGGGCGACAACAATCCCATTCTGGCGATCCACGACGTAGGCGCGGGGGGGCTGTCCAACGCTTTCCCGGAACTGGTCAACGATGCCGGTCGCGGCGCGCTGTTCAAGTTGCGCGATATCCACAACGAAGCGCCAGGCATGAGCCCCAAGGAGCTGTGGTGCAACGAGGCGCAGGAGCGCTATGTGATGGCGGTGGCGCGGCAAGATATCGAGCGCTTCAAGGCTCTCTGCGAGCGCGAGCGCTGCCCGTTTGCGATTGTCGGCCAGGCGACAGAAGAACAGCGTCTGACGGTGGAAGACGCGCATTTCGGCAACCAGCCGGTGGATATGGAATTATCGGTGCTGCTCGGCAAGCCGCCGAAGATGACGCGCAACGCGGCGCATCAGGCGCGCACCTTGCCTGCTTTCGATGCCGGGAGTGTCGATTTGATCGAAGCCGCCCAGCGCGTGCTGCATCTGCCCGGGGTGGCGGACAAGACTTTTCTCATTACCATCGGCGACCGTACCGTTACGGGATTGGTGGCGCGCGACCAGATGGTGGGGCCGTGGCAGATCCCGGTGGCCGACGTGGCGGTGACGCTGGCGGGCTACCGGACTTACCGCGGCGAAGCGTTTGCGATCGGTGAAAAAGCGCCGCTGGCGCTGATCGATGCACCGGCGTCCGGGCGCATGGCGATAGGCGAGGCGATTACCAATATCGCCGCGGCAAGGATCGACGATATCGGCGAGATCAAGCTGTCCGCCAACTGGATGGCCCCGGCCGGGCATCCCGGCGAGGATGCCGCGCTCTACGACACGGTGCGCGCGGTGGGCATGGAGTTATGCCCGCAGTTGGGCATCAGCATCCCGGTCGGCAAGGATTCGATGTCGATGAAGACGGTGTGGGACGAGAACGGCGACAAGAAGGCCGTTACCGCGCCGATTTCGCTGGTGGTGACGGCTTTCGCGCCGGTATCCGATGCGCGCCGTACGCTCACGCCGCAATTGCGCACCGATCTCGGCGCCACCCGCTTGCTGCTGGTCGATCTCGGGGCGGGCAAGAACCGGCTCGGCGGTTCCGCGCTGGCGCAGGTGTACGGGCAGACCGGCAATGCCGCGCCGGACGTGGACGACGCGGAGGCGCTGAAAGCATTCTTTGCCGCGATACAGCGCCTCAACCGCGAGGAAAAGCTGCTCGCCTACCACGACCGCTCCGATGGCGGCCTGTTCGTGACGCTGTGCGAGATGGCATTTGCCGGTCATTGCGGGGTGGAAGTCGGTATTGACGGTTTTGCCGGAAATGACGTTGCCGCGGCATTGTACGGAGAGGAGTTGGGCGCCGTGCTGCAAGTGCGCCTGTCCGATGTCGAGTATGCGCTGCAAGTGTTTGCCGAGGCCGGTCTGCAGGGGCAAGCCCATATTCTTGGCGAGATCGCACTGGACGATCATGTCAGGTTCAACCACGGCGGGCATGAGATATATGGCGAGCGCCGGATCATCCTGCAGCGCTGGTGGTCGGAGACGACCTGGCGCATGCAAAGCCTGCGCGACAACCCGGTCTGCGCCTGGCAGGAACACGAACGCATCCTGGATGCCGACGATCCCGGCTTGAATGCGCATCTGACGTTCGATCTCAAACAAGACATCGCCGCGCCGTTCATCGCTACCGGAAAACGGCCGAGGATGGCCGTGCTGCGGGAACAGGGCGTGAACGGACAAGTGGAAATGGCTGCGGCATTCGATCGCGCCGGGTTCGAGGCACACGACGTGCACATGAGCGACATCATCGGTGGTCGCGTCAGCCTCAAGGATTTTTCCGGACTGGTCGCGTGCGGCGGATTTTCCTATGGCGACGTGCTGGGCGCGGGAGAGGGCTGGGCCAAGTCCATCCTGTTCAACCCGCGTGCCCGCGATGAATTTTCTGTCTTTTTCCAGCGTCCGGATGCGTTCGCGCTGGGGGTGTGCAACGGCTGCCAGATGATGAGCAATCTGCACCAGATAATTCCCGGTGCGGAAAGCTGGCCGCATTTCGTCAGGAACAAGTCCGAGCAATTCGAGGCGCGTTTTGTTATGGTAGAGGTTCTGCCGTCGTCGTCGATCTTTTTTGACGGCATGGCGGGAAGCCACATGCCGATCGCCGTTGCGCATGGCGAAGGATTTGCGGAATTTTCCGGCGCATCCACGGTCGAACTGGCGCTGGAGCAGCGACTCGTTGCCGTGCGCTATGTGGAAAATACCGGAAAGCCGACCGAGACGTATCCCTTCAATCCGAATGGATCGGCGGGCGGCGTTACCGGTTTGACCACATCTGACGGACGGTTCACTATCATGATGCCGCATCCGGAGCGGGTATTCCGCGCGGTGCAGCATTCATGGCGGCCGGAGGGGTGGGGCGAAGACGGGCCGTGGATGCGGATGTTCCGCAATGCACGCGTATATGTGGGTTAAACGATAATTTACAGGAGACAAGCAATTGAAAATAATCAAGGCATGGATTTTGGCGGCAATGCTGTTACTGCCGTGCGCAGCGTTCGCGTTGACGGATGACGAGCAGGTGGAATTTGCGACGGCAGTCGAAGAAGGCAATACGGCGGTAGTGAAGAAATTGCTCGATGGCGGCGTCAATATCAACGAACCGGTCTTTGCCTGGACCTGGCTGCAAATCGCCGCCAACAAAAACCAGCTGGATGTCGTCAAGCTCCTGGTGGAGCGCGGCGCAGACCTCAATTACAAGCATCCCCTCACCAAAATGACGGCCTTGTCTCTTGCCGCGGTGGACGGCCATACCGAAATCGTGAAATATCTGCTGTCCAAGGGCGCCGACCCCAACGTCAAGCTGCGCGGCAATGTTTCCGTGGTGCGCGTGGTGCGTGACGACGGTAATACCGCGATGGCCAACCTGTTGCTGCAGAACGGCGCCAAGGATGACGGCTGCAAGGAAGAGAAATGTTTCTAATGGGGCTGTGACTCAAGGAGGTGTTGTGATTTAAAGGGATTAACACACATAAAAATGAAAATCCTGATTCTGGTCATAATTCTGCCCATTGCAGCACTTTTTTCAGTCGGCTCCATAGCACAGGCTGCCGATAACAGCAGCCATGTACAAGTTCTGGCGGCTTCCTGTGCCGCCTGCCATGGCATGAACGGCAATAGCGTTGGCGGTACGCCAGTGCTGGCCGGGCTGGACCGCTCGCATTTTATCCTGCAGATGCAATCTTTCCGCGATGGTTCGCGCGCATCTTCGGTGATGCATCACCACGCGCAGGGCCTCACCCCGCAGGAAATCGAGCAGCTTGCCGATTACTTTTCCGCGCAACCCAGAAAGGTGGCGATCTCGCCGCTGCCGCTGGGAGCATGGTGATGCAACGGCGCGAATTCCTGAAAATGCTGGGCGCAAGCGCGGCAACTGGCATTTTTCCTGAGGTTGCCCGTGCAGCGAGCCCGGCGCAGGGGCGGGTGGTCGTCATCGGCGGTGGCTATGCAGGCGCCACCGCGGCCAAATACTTGCGCCTGTGGGGTGGCGACCGGCTTGAGATCGTTCTGATCGAAAAAAACACCACTTTCATCTCCTGCCCTTTGAGCAATCTGGTGCTGGGGGGCAGCAAGCAAATCGGCGACCTGACGTTCAATTTCTCCGGGCTGGATCGCTACGGTGTCAAACGCTTGCATGAAGCTGTGACGGCGCTCGACGCCGAGCATCGCAAAATTGTCGTCGAAAGCGGCGAAGAACTCGGCTATGACCGTTTGATCATCGCGCCCGGCATCGATTTTATCTGGGATACGCTGCCGATGCTGGAAAGCGCCGCGGCGCAAGAGAAAATACCTCATGCATGGAAAGCCGGGCCACAGACCGTCAATCTGCGCCAACAGCTGGAAGCGATGCCGGATGGGGGGGTGTTCGTCCTCGGCGTACCCTTGATGCCTTACCGCTGCCCGCCGGGCCCTTACGAACGCGCGAGCCAGGTGGCGTATTACTTCAAAAATCACAAACCCAGGTCCAAATTGATCGTGCTGGACGCCAATCCCGATATCGTTTCCAAAAAAGGCCTGTTCACCAAGGCCTGGGCCGAATTGTACCCCGGCATCGTGGAATATCGTCCCAATAGCGCGGTGGCGGAAGTGGATGTCGGCTTGCGCGCCGCCAGGACCGAATTCGAGACCGTCAAAGCGGACGTGCTCAACGTCATTCCTCCGCAGTTCGCAGGAAAAATAGCCCGTACGGCCGGTATCGCGAACGTGAACAAACGCTGGTGCGAGGTCGATTTTCTCACCTACGAATCCAAGGTTGTGCCCAATATCCATATCATCGGCGATGCGGTTTCCGCAGCATTGCCGAAATCAGCCCATATGGCGACGTCGCAGGCCAAGGTCTGCGCCAATGCTGTGGCTGCGTTGATGGCAGGCAATGCTCCCGATCCGCAGCCGGTATTCGCCAACACCTGCTACAGCTTCGTTTCCGACAAGCTGGCGATGCATGTCGCCAACGTCTACCGCTACGATGCGGATAAAAAAGCCATGTTGCCTGCGCCAGGCGGCGGTGTATCCGACCATCCCAGCGAACAGGAGGGGAACTATGCGCAATATTGGGCGAAGAACATCTGGTCTGACGTACTCGCCTGATCAACCGCCGATGAACGCCGATAAACGCCGATTTGAGATAGCGATGCCAGAGTCGTTTCAGGTAATGGCAGGTAAAGTGGCAGAGCCGATAGCTGGATTGTCGGCGTTTATCGGCGTTCATCGGCGTTCAATTGCTTGTTTTCTAGCGTTCTCGATTGTATCCGCCGCAGCTGTTGCCGACATGGCCTCGGTCACCCCCGCGCCGGCCGATCCTGCTGCTACGCTCAAGCTGCCTTCCGGGTTCAAGGCCAATGTGTTCGCGCATCTGCCTGCGGCAAGTAACGATTATTTCCGCGGGCCGCGCTTCATGGCGTTCGGGCCGGACGGCAATCTGTATCTGTCGCTGGGCTTGGATAACAAGGTGGTGATGCTGCCTGATGCCAACCGTGACGGGCGCGCCGACGATGTCGTGACCGTCGCGGACAAGCTCAACGGGCCGCAAGGCCTAGCATTCGTCGGGGACAAATTGCTGGTGGCCAACCAGGATGGGGTGGTACGCCTCGAAAAAAATGGCGGACGCTGGCCAGCGAGTGCAGCCGTGCCCGTCATTCCGAATCTCCCGGCCGGCGGCCATACCCTGAAAACATTGAAGCAGGGGCCGGACGGCTACCTCTATTTGAATGTCGGCTCGAACTGCAACGTCTGCATCGAGCAGGATCCGCTACGCGCGACGATGCTGCGTTACACCGCCGGCGGCAAGCCGGCCGGCTATCTGCCCGCAGTCGGCGGGCATGCGCCGTCGCCGGTCTGGGCGACGGGTTTGCGCAATGCGGAAGGGTTTGCCTGGCATCCGCAAACCGGTGCGATGTATGCCACGAACAACGGTGCCGATATGCGGTCTGATAAAAAGGGCGGAGCGCCGCTGGATAGCCTTCCGCCGGAACACTTCAACCGTATCGAGCCGGGCATGGATTACGGCTGGCCGCATTGCTGGGATAACCGCTTCACCGATCCCAATTTTCCCGGCGCGGCGGGGGCATGCGAAAAAATGCAGCCGCCGGCGGTCACCTTTCCGGCGCATGCGGCCCCGCTGGGCCTGGCGTTTCTCGATAAAGCGGCTTTTCCGGCGGAATACCGCAGCGACGCGCTGGTGGCCTTGCATGGTTCATGGAACCGCCGCGAACCGTCCGGCTACAAGCTCGTGCGCGTGCATTTCGAAGGCGGCCGCCCGGTCGGCGCCAGCGATTTCGCTACCGGCTGGCTAACCGGCAAGGGTGCCTGGGGGCGTCCCGTCGATGTGATTGTGGGGCCGGACGGCGCGGTCTATATATCCGATGATCGCGCTGGTATGATTTACCGTATCGTTTATGGGGGCACAAAGCCATGAAACTTGGCAAATTCGTATTGACGCTGCTGATGCTGCTTGGGTTATGTATCGCATCGTTTGCCGCACGCTCGGCACCTGCCGGGCGCGTGTTGGTCTATATCAGCCCGCAGGAATACGCGCATGAAATCAAGCTGTGGCATTTTTATTATAACTATTGGTTCAGTCAGGGGCGTGCCATCGAGCCGGTCGCGCTCGATGCCTTGCAACCCATGTTCGCGGATATCGCCATGTGCGACGGCAACAAGGCCGCCGACGTGGTGGTTTGGATCAAACCCCACATGTTTTATAACCCCCGCATGACGGTCTATTACGGCACTGTCGTGGCGGACGTATATTCCGGCAGCGGCAAACCTGTCGCCACCTACAAAGCCGATGTGCAGCACAACGGTTATCTGGACGTGCTTCCCGCGGCGCAGATAAACGCCACCTATCGGGCCGCAATGCAGGAAATCGTCAGGCAAATGCAGGCGGACAATGCCATGCAGGCCTTGGTCTCGCAAGGCCTGCCGGCAAGCGAAACCGCGATGCCGTGCAGCATGGTCACCATATTGCACCCCAACAATTAAATTCGGAAGGAACGCATGGAATGAAAACCAGAATTCTCTTTACCTTGGCCATGGGCGGCTTGCTTGCTGCCAGTCTGGCGGCGGCCGGAGCAGCGGCAACCGACCTGAAGAAGGCGACCGGCCTCAAGACGCCGGAGTCGGTGCTTGCAGTCAACGGTCGTATTTATGTTTCCGAGATCGGCGAATTCGGCAAGGATGGCGACGGCCAGATCAGCGTCATCGGCGCCGACGGCAAGCCCAAGGCGTTTGCCACCGGCATGGACGACCCCAAAGGCTTGGCGTATTCTGGGGGATTGATCTATGTGGCCGACAAGACGCGCGTCTTGAGCGTGGACAAGAACGGAAAATGGAAAGTGTTTGCCGCCCCCGAGGCATTCCCGGCCAAGCCGCAATTCCTCAATGACTTGACTTTCGACAAGGCCGGCAACCTGTATGTGTCGGATAGCGGCGATTTGAAAGGCAAGGGCGGCGCCGTGTACCGCATTGCGCCAGACGGCAAGGTGACCGCACTGGCGACGGCCGAGGATAAGCGCGTTCTGGCTCCCAACGGGTTGCTGCCCGACGGCGACGACAATCTGCTGATGGTGGATTTCCTGTCCGGCATCCTGTACCGCATCACGCTCAAGACCGGCAAGATGGTGTCGGTGGCCGAAGGCTTCGGCGGTGCGGACGGTATCGTCCGGGACAAACAGCGCAGGCTGTGGATCAGCGACTGGAAGAATGGCCGCGTGTTCATGCTTAAGCGCAACGGCGAACTCAAGCTGGTCAGGGACGGTTTCCAGGCGGCGGCCGACATCGGCTTGTCGCAGGATGGGAAATTCGTACTGGTGCCGGACATGAAGGCCGGCGAGCTGACATGGCTGCCGGTTAAATAGCGATCGGCGGCAAAAAGTCATTAGCTGATAGCTAAAAATACACCTCGACTACGCCTTCGCTCTTGGCGATGCCCTTGATGATCTGCCCCGAGCGGGTCTTTACCGCCACCACCTGGCCGCCTGCTGCGTTGCCCATGGCGACACCTTCCGAGCTTACCTTGAATCCCGTGCCTTGAGCGATCAGCACGACCTGCTGGCCCTGGCGTATCGCCAGGGCGGCACGCAGCAGTTCCGGGCGCAGGATTTCGCCGGGCTGGATGGGGTTGATGGCGGTCCTGCCGATAGCCTGTTCCGGGGCGGTCAGAACGCCGCCCTGGTATTGCATGAGATCGCGCATTTGCGGCTGCATATCGGAAGCTTCCAGCAGCTGCCCCCGGCCTATCGGACGGGTTGCCACCAACGCCATCGCGGATACCCTGACCATGACCGGAACATAGATCGACCAGGCTGCCGGTGCGCGGCAGCGCACGCCGACACTGGCACGTCCCCATAGCTTGTTGCCACTGGGCAGCCAGGGTTCCAAGCGGTCGCACCGGCCAAGGTGCAGGCGCGAGTCGGGGCGGGTCACGCTGATGTTGATATCGCCGCCCAGGTTCGCCGTTTTCTGGCGTACAAAGCGTTCGACGCTAGCGACGATTTCGTCGAGCGATTGCCATTCGTCGGCCTCGGCCGCTACGGAGGCAAACGTCAGGCAGAGTGCGATAAAGAGCTTGCGTATGGGCATTGTTTCATGACAATCTTCAAGTGCCTGGAATAGCGTCGGCGCACCTTTGCGGCAGACCGAGCAGGCCAACCGATTCTAACCCGAAACGAGTACGCCTACACTGCATTGGCAATGAAACCCCAGCAAACCCCGATAGAAATCGCGCGCCAGGCATTGAAAACGCTGGCGCAGAGCAAAATTCCGCCGACACCGGACAATTTTCGCAAGGTTTACGACGAGATCATTGGCGCCGAATCCGCCAAATCCGAAGATCCGCTGCAATTGCTGGCCAGGCTATTGAAAGAGGCCGGTCGTGGCCGACCGAAATACGCCAGGCTGGCAGCGCAACTGCAACAGGCGGCTGCCCAGTCGAATGGCCCGGAGCTCGAAACGCTGCTGCGGCAATTGTTGCCGGCGGCGATGCGCCCAACTGGGGGGACGTGCTGCGCGAGTTGATTCACGAACTGGATGTCAGCCGCCCCGGAGTCGGCATCAGCAAAAAGAAGGAAGGGCTGGAGCGGGTGCTGGTCAATTTCGGCACTGACGTGGATGTGCTGGAAGCCAAAATTCAAGCGCTGGTGGTTTCCTGGAAGCATAGCGGCAAAGCCGCGGAACCTCTGGCCGAGCGGGAGCCGACGGGAGCGAACGTGCAACCCGTTGCCGACCGAAAAAGAACGGCCGGCACGGTGTTGTCGTCCAGCGCGACTTCTCCGCTCGCGGCACTCTGGCGCGACCTGCTGATCAAGACGCTGGAGCTTGGCCTGCTGTCCCAGCTCAGGTATTTGCCTGAGCTGGGGCGCAATGCCGAGGCTTTGCTGGCCCAGGCGAAAGCCGCGGCGACGGAGCAAGAAGTGGCCATGCTGGGCGAGAGCTTCAAGGCTTTCTGGTTCAAGCTGGAAATGAACAGCGACGCGCAATTCCGCCTGCATGAGGAGCTGCTGCAGGTGATGCGCCTGCTGGTCGAGAATATCGGCGAACTGGTGGTGGACGACGGCTGGCTGCAGGGGCAGACCACGATGATACGCGACATTATTGCGCGCCCGCTGGACATCGAGGTGCTTTACGATGCGGAGAGCAGCCTGAAAGAGCTTATTTTCAAACAGGGCAGGCTGAAGCACGGCCTGATCGAGGCCAGGGAAACGCTCAAGCAGATGGCGACCAGCTTCGTGGAGCGCCTGGCCGAGATGACGGAAAACACCGGCGAGTTTCACAACAAGATCGAAAGTTATCAGCGACGGCTCAGTTCCACCGAGGATATCGTCGAGCTGAACGTCATCCTGGACAATCTGATGCAGGACACCAAGGCGATGCAGCTGGACGCATTACGGGCGCACGAGCATCTGCGGCAGTCGCAGGGCGAGGTGAAAGACGCCGAGCAGCGCATCCGCCAGCTGACCGACGAGCTGCATCAGATCAGTGAAGTGGCGCACAAGGACTTCCTCACGGGCACGCTCAACCGGCGCGGCATGGACGAAGCCTTCCAGCGCGAATTCAGCCGCGCCGAACGCACCGGCGAACCCATCAGTGTGGCCCTGCTCGATGTCGATCACTTCAAGAAGCTGAATGACACGCTGGGGCACGAGGCGGGGGATGTGGCGCTGGTACATCTGGCCAAGGTAGTCAAAAACGTGCTGCGGCCGACTGACGTATTAGCGCGGTATGGCGGCGAAGAATTCGTCATCATTCTGCCGGAAACCGATCAGGCGGAAGGCACTGTCATCATGACCCGCGTTCAGCGCGAGCTCACCAAGAACTTTTTCCTGCACGACAACCAGAAGGTGCTGATCACGTTCAGCGCCGGCGTCGCTCAGCGGCAGCAGCAGGAATCGGCGGAGGAAGTCATCAAGCGGGCCGATGCCGCGCTGTATCTTGCCAAGCAGGCGGGGCGCAACCGCGTGATTGGAGCGGAATAAGCTTGCAGCGATCAGCTTTCAGCCAAATCAAAAGGTCCCACCGCTGACCGCCTTTCCCCTTGCCGCCCCGGCAAACGCTTGCCGATCCTTGCCGGAATTGCCGGTTTAAAATCCTTAAAACCCTTTACTGAAGCCGCTTCCAGGTGATGGCATGATATCTGCTTTTAGTCTTCCGAAACCACCGATCCGCGGAAAGACGGCAATCATGACCACGATAGACAAGACATTCGATTTTCAAGAAAAGGTGCTGGCGCTGCGCGGCTACCGGCAGCAGTTGTTGGCGTCGAATATTGCCAATGCCGATACGCCCAACTACAAGGCGGTGGACATCGACTTCGCCAAGGCGCTGCAAATGGCGCAGAGCGGCCGGGCGGCAGGCGGCCTGGCAAAAACTTCTCCCATGCATCTGGATGCCGCCGGCGGCAGCGCCGTGGCCGGCGTCAAGCCGCTGTACCGCGCCGCGGTGCAGCCCAGCATCGACGGCAATACGGTGGACACCAACGTCGAGCAATCGCAGTTTTCCGAAAATGCTCTGCAGTACATGGCGACGCTGCAATTTATCAACGGCAAGATTCAGAGCACAATGCTGGCGCTGCGGGGAGGTAACTGATGAGTCTGTTCAACGTGTTTGATATCGCCGGCTCGGCGATGACGGCGCAATCGATGCGCCTCAACGTGGTGGCGAGCAACATGGCCAACGCCGACAGCGTCACCGGTTCCGACGGCCAGCCTTATCGTGCCAAGCAGGTGGTATTCCAGGCCAAGCCGCTCAGTGCAGCCATGCCCAAAGGCGCGTCCGGGGTGGTTGTGGCCAGGGTGGTGAATGACCCCTCGCCGATGAAGATGGTGTATGACCCCAAGAGTCCTTATGCCAACGAGCAGGGCTACATCACCATGCCCAATGTGAATGTGGTGGAAGAAATGACCAACATGATTTCCGCGTCGCGCTCTTATCAGGCTAACGTGGAAATGATGAATACGGCCAAGTCTATGATTCAGCGCACGCTGGCGTTGGGCCAGTAAGCGCCGGGCTAACAGGAGATAAATAACCATGGCAATCGCAATAACCGGCACCTCGGCATCCGCGTCGGCATCGTCTGGCGCGTCGACGGCCACGGCGGTACAGGATCAGCAGGATCGCTTTTTGAAACTGCTGGTGACGCAGATGAAGAACCAGGACCCGCTGAATCCGCTGGATAACGCGCAGGTGACTTCGCAGATGGCGCAGCTCTCCACGGTTACCGGCATCGAGAAACTGAATGCGACGCTGGCAGCCTACGCGCAGGCGCAGTCGTTCCAGTCGGTCAACATGATCGGGCACGCGGTGCTGGCCCCGGGTGATTTCGTCCAGCTGAAGAGTGGTGCGGCAGTCGGCGGCCTGGATCTGGCGCAAGCGGCGGATACGGTTAAAGTGAGTATTGCCGACGGTTCCGGCAAGGTGGTGCGTGAGCTGAACCTTGGTAAGAAGGATGCCGGCGTTTCGGCTTTCACCTGGGATGGCCAAACGACGGCCGGTGCGGCCGCGGCGGATGGATCCTATACGTTTGCGGTGAATGCGACATTGGCCGGCGAGCAAGTGACGGCAACCCGTCTCGCCGTGGGCCAGGTCAATAGCGTGTTGATGGACAAGGCCGGTCCGGCGTTGAGCGTGGGCGGCCTGGGGCTGGTCGATTTGTCGGCAGTCCGGCAGGTCATGTAATCAAAAGGAGAACGACATGGGTTTTCAGCAAGGTTTGAGCGGCCTTAACGTCTCGGCGAAGAATCTCGACGTCATCGGCAACAATGTGGCGAATGCCGGCACGGTAGGATACAAGAGCGGAGCGGCGGAGTTCGCCGACGTGTTCGCCGCCTCCCTGACCGGCGGCGGCGCATCCCCGGTCGGCCTGGGCTCCAAGGTGTCGTCCGTGGTGCAGCAGTTCACCCAGGGTAATATCACTTCCACCAACAATCCGCTTGACATTGCCATCAATGGCGGCGGGCTGTTCCGGGTCAGCAATTCGGGTGCGATCACCTATACCCGCAACGGCCAGTTCCAGATGGATAAGAATGGATTTATTGTGACCAGCAATGGACTGCGCCTGACGGGCTATCCGGCCACCTCCGCCGGTCTGATCAATACCGGTGCGCTGAGCGACTTGCAGATTTCCAGTGCCGACATTGCGCCGTTGGCAACCGGCGCTTCCGTGAGTGGCGCCAAAGGCGTGGTTTCGCAACTCAATCTGGATTCCCGTGCGGCTGTTCCGCCTACCACGCCGTTTGTTTACACCGATCCCACCAGCTACAACAATTCAACGGCGCTGACTGTTTATGACAGCCTGGGCAGCCCCAGCACTTATTCACTGTACTTCGTCAAGACGGCAGCCAATGCCTGGAATGTCTATTCGTCGCTAACGAATCCGGCAGGCGCCACCACCCAGTTGCAAACGCCTCCGGCAAAGTTAGGTGCATTGACCTTTACCACTGCCGGCGCGCTTACGGGTGTTTCGTCATTCACGGAGTCGTCGGTCACCTCGGCAATATTGGGCACGGGTGCTGCTGCCATGAGTTTTCCCGTGGACTTTACCGGATCCACCCAATTTGGCGGCAAGTTTGCCGTGAACACGCTTACCCAGGACGGTTTTACGCTAGGGCGCCTGAGTGGTTTTAATGTGGGCAAGGATGGCGTGATCACAGGCCGTTACACCAACGGCCAGTCCAAGTCGCTGGGTCAGGTAGTTCTGGCTTCATTCAAGAATGCGCAGGGCCTGCAGCCGCTGGGCGATAACAACTGGGCGGAAACGTCCAATTCCGGCACTGCCTTGCTGAATACCCCGGGAGCTTCCGGCTCGTATGGCGCATTGCAGTCCGCTGCGGTGGAGGATTCCAATGTCGACCTTACCGCCGAACTGGTCAACATGATCACCGCGCAGCGCGTCTACCAGGCCAATGCCCAGACCATCAAGACGCAGGACCAGGTGTTGCAAACCCTGGTGAACCTGCGTTAAAGCTGATCGTCGATAGCTGACATGGATCGATTGCTTTATATCGCGATGAACGGCGCCAAGCACAGCCTGCTGCAGCAGGCTGTGACGACGCAGAATCTGGCCAATGTTTCCACCAATGCCTACAAGGCGCAAAGCAGCGCATTCCGCGCGTTGCCGGTATATGGGGCGGGAGCGCCGACCCGCACGTTCGTCGTGGATTCCACGCCGGGAGCGGATCTTTCCAGCGGCGTGATACGTACAACCGGTCGTCCGCTGGATGTGGCGGTGCAGGGGCGCGGCTGGATCGCGGTGCAGGATGCGAAGGGCGGCGAAGCTTATACCCGTAACGGCAGCCTGCAGATCGCCGCCGACGGCACGCTGGTTACCAGCAACGGGCTGACTGTGGTGGGTGACGGCGGACCAATCTCGGTGCCCACCGATTCCGAGCTCACCATTGGCAAGGACGGTTCCGTTTCCGTGGTCAGCAATAACCAGTTCAATGCAATAACCACCATAGGTCGCATCAAGCTCACCAATCCGGCGGATACCGATATGGTGCGCGGCGACGACGGCCTGTTCCGGCAGCGGAACGGCCAGCCGGCAGCGGCGGATGCCGGCGTCAACCTTGCCAGCAGCGCGCTGGAGGCGAGCAACGTCAGCGCGGTGGACGCGCTGATCAGCCTCATCGATCAATCGCGTTTCTTCGATATGCAAATCAAGCTGATGCAGAAGGCCGACGAGAACGCCAACCGCGCTGCTCAGGTGATGAGCCTGACTGCTTAACGAATAGAGGAAAAGAATCATGCTTAGATCACTGTGGATTGCCAAAACCGGGATGGAATCCCAGCAAACCAATATCGACGTTATTTCGCACAACCTGGCCAACGTCAGCACCAACGGCTTCAAGCGCTCGCGCCCCGTATTCGAGGACCTGATTTATCAAACCCTGCGCCAGCCCGGCGCGCAAGCCACGCAACAAAGCCAGATTCCATCGGGGTTGCAGTTGGGAACCGGCGCCCGCCCGGTCGCTACCGAGCGTATCCATATCCAGGGCAATGTGCAGCAGACCGGCAACCCGCTCGATCTGGCCATCAACGGCAACGGCTTTTTCCAGATCCGGCAAACGGACGGCACGCTGGCCTATACCCGCGACGGTTCTTTCCAGGTTAACAGCGAAGGCACGGTAGTTACCGCCAACGGCGATGTCCTGCAGCCACAAATCACCATCCCGTCCGACGCGGTGTCGGTAACGATCGCCAAGGATGGCACCGTTACCGTATTACAGGCCGGAAACACGACTTCCACCCAGGGGCCGATCCAGCTCTCCAATTTCATCAATCCGGCCGGCTTGCAGAGTGCGGGCGACAACCTGTATCTGGAAACGGTGGCTTCCGGCACGCCGAATACTTCGAACCCGGGCATCAATGGACTGGGCAATGTCAACCAGGGGTTCGTCGAGACCTCCAATGTCAACGTGGTGGAAGAACTGATCAACATGATCACCGCGCAGCGCGCCTACGAAATCAATTCCAAGGCGATCCAGGCCTCGGACCAGATGCTGCAGCGGCTGGTGCAGCTGTAAGGGGAGCATCATGAACGGATTGCGTAATTGTTCGATACTGCTGGCGCTGCTGGTGCTGGCGGGGTGCAACACCGATCCTTCCACCTCGGTGCGCCAGCCGATGACGATACGCCCCAACCCGCAACCGCCCGCCGCGCAGGCGGATGGCGCGATTTACCATGCCGCCAACAGCCGTCCGCTGTTTGAAGATCGGCGTGCGCGCTTCGTCGGCGATACGCTGACGGTGACCCTGGTGGAAAAAACCGCAGGCAGCACCAGCAGCGCGGACAACTCGAACCACACCGGCTCCGCGGCTGTGAATATTGGTACGCCGACCATATTGGGCTACACCCCGAGAGGGCCGTTTTCGGTTCCGCTTCCCGGCGGCAACAATAATTTCGGCAACCAGACCAACCTGAACACCAGATTTACCGCCAACTCGGCGATCAAGAGCGACAACAAGGACAGCAACAGCAACAGCAACAGCTTCACCGGTAGCATAACCGTGACCGTGATCGAAGTGCTGCCCAACGGCAACCTGATGGTGAGCGGCGAAAAGCAGATCGCGATCAACAACAATGCTGAGTTCATCCGGCTTTCCGGAGTGGTCAACCCGGTTAACATTACTTCTGGCAATGTCGTGAGCTCTACCCAGTTGGCGGATGCGCGTATCGAAAACAAGGAAAAACAGAGCATGGACACCGCACAGATCGTCAGCATGCTGTCGCGTTTCTTTGTCGCGCTGCTGCCGTTCTAGGCTAAAGGAGCGAACATGAAAACCATCGTAAAAATTCTGGTCGGACTCCTGGGGCTGGCGCTGTTTGCCGGGCAGGCCCAGGCCGAGCGCATCAAGGATATCTCGACGCTGCAGGGCGTGCGCAGCAACCAGCTGGCGGGTTATGGCATCGTGGTGGGCCTGGACGGTACTGGCGACCAAACCACGCAAACGCCGTTCACGGTGAGCAGCATCATCAGCATGCTGGGGCAGATGGGCATCAATATTCCGGCCGGTACCAGCCTGCAGTTAAAGAACGTCGCCGCGGTGATGGTGACTGCGGACCTGCCGGCATTCGCCAAGCCCGGCCAGAATATCGATATTACGGTTTCCTCGATCGGCAACGCCAAAAGCCTGCGTGGCGGTACGCTGGTGATGACGCCGCTCAAGGGCGCGGACAACCAGGTCTACGCGATGGCGCAGGGCAATCTGCTGGTGGCCGGTGCCGGCGCTTCGGCGGGCGGTTCCAGCGTGCAGGTCAACCAGCTGGGCGTAGGGCGTGTGCCGGCCGGCGCCACGGTGGAGCGCATGGTGCCGACCAGCCTGGGTCAGGGCGGTTTTATCAATCTGGAACTCAACAGCGCCGATTTCACAACTGCGACACGGGTGGTGGAAGCAATCAACCGCAACTTCGGGCCGGGTACCGCCGTGGCCGTCGATGGCCGCCAGGTACGGGTGGCGGCGCCGGCAGATAACAATCAGCGCGTGGCTTTCCTGTCGCGCGTGGAGAATCTCTCGGTTGCTCCCGGCGAAGACATCGCCAGGGTAATTCTCAACGCCCGCACCGGCTCCATCGTCATGAACCGCGAAGTGCTGCTGGATACGGTCGCCGTCGCCCACGGCAGCCTGTCGGTGGTCATCAGCAGCGAGCCGCTGGTCAGCCAGCCAAACGCTTTGTCGCAGGGCCAGACCGTGGTGAGCGAGCAGGCACAGATCGAAATCAAGGAAAAGAAGGGCGAGCTGGTCATGCTGCGCGCCGGTGCCACGCTGGGCGAGGTGGTGAAGGCGCTCAATGCGGTCGGCGCCACACCGCAGGATTTGCTGGCGATATTGCAGGCGATCAAGGCTGCCGGCGCATTGAAAGCCAATTTGGAAATCATCTGATGGCTCTTGCCGCGCCGATTTCCAACCAGCTGGCATCCAATCCGCAGGCGCTGGATGGCCTGCGCAAACTGGCCAATTCCGCCGATTCGACAGAAGGCATCAAGGCGGCGGCAAAGCAGTTCGAGTCTTATTTCCTACAAATGATGCTGCGCTCCATGCGCGAAACGGTATCCCAGGATGGCTTGTTCGATAGCCAGGAAACGCGCTCTTTTACCGAAATGCTCGACCAGCAGGTATCGCAAAATATCTCGCAGAGCCGCGGTTTCGGGCTGGCCGATATGCTGGTGACCCAGATCGAACGCCAGTTGCCGCAGGCGAACGGCAAGACGGCGATCGTCAAGCCGGTGTCCTACGATCTCGCTCCGGTCGGAACGGAAGCCAGGCTGCCGCAAGCGAAAGAGGCTCCCGCGGCTACGCCATCAGCCGGCGGTTTCGTCGACAAGCTATGGCCGCATGCCGCCGAAGCTGCGCAGTCGCTCGGCGTCGCACCGCATTTGCTGTTGGGGCAGGCGGCGCTGGAAAGCGGCTGGGGCAAGCATGAGCTGAAAGGTGCCGATGGCAGCAACAGCCACAATCTGTTCAACATCAAGGCCGGGTCCAACTGGAAGGGCGCCACCGTGGAAAAGCAGGTCACCGAATATGTGAACGGCAAGCCGGTGCAAACGGCGGAAAAATTCCGCGCCTACGGCTCGTATGCGGAAGGGTTTGCCGATTATGCCAGGTTGCTCACAAGCAATCCGCGGTACTCGGGCGTGCTCAACCGGGACGCCGAAGGCTTCGCGCAAGGCCTGGTGCAGGGCGGATTTGCGACCGATCCTGGGTATGCCGACAGGCTGCTGCGTGTGATCAACAGCCAGGCAATGCGTTCGCAACTCGCCGCTGCGGAAACAGCCTGAACAGGCTTGCCGCAAAACCGGCAAGATTTGCCTGATGGTTTTTCTGGATGATTTTATCTTTTTGAATTTGAAGAATAAATTAATTGGTATGTTTTCTGCTGGTAACTGTCGCCGGGCTTAAGTTTGCCCTGGATTTGCCGTTAATAAAAACATGCAACGGATGACTGAATCATGAGCTTCTACAGTGTAGGCATCAGCGCCCTCAATGCTGCCCAGCTTGGCATGTCGACGACCGGGCATAATATCGCCAACGTCAGCACGGAAGGCTACCATCGCCAGCAAATCGTGCAGTCCACCAATATCGCAACCCTCACCGGCAACGGTTTTGTCGGACAGGGCACGCAAGTGGATACGATCAAGCGAGTGTACAGCGAGTTTCTCGATGCCCAAGTGCTACAAGGGCAGGCGCAAAGCGCGCATCTCGACGCCTATCTTGGGCAAATCAAGCAGATCGACAATATGCTCGCGGACTCGAACGTCGGCCTGTCGCCGGCATTGCAGACCTTCTATAGCGCGGTCGGTGATGTTGGGGCGAACCCGCAAGCGGCGGCTTCGCGCCAGGCTTTGCTGAGTAATGCCAGTGCACTGGTGACGCGTTTCCAGACACTGTCGCAGCGCGTTACCGAGATTCGAAATGGCATCAATAGCCAGATCGCCGAAGGTGTAACGCTGGTGAATTCCTATGCCAAGCAGATTTCCGATCTCAACGAACAAATAGTGCTACAGGTCGGCACTACCAGCCAGCCGCCAAACGACTTGCTGGACCAGCGAGAGAAGCTGGTTTCGCAGCTGAATTTGCAGGTGAAGACGACTACCGTCAAGCAGAATGACGGTAGTTACAATGTATATATCGGTAACGGCCAGCCGCTGGTAGTAGGTCAGCAGGTATACAAACTTGCCGCAGTCCCATCGCCGGAAGATCAGCAGCGTATCGAAGTGGCCTATCAATACGCATCGGGAAACACACTGCTGGGAGCTGGCAGCTTGACTGGCGGAAGGCTGGGCGGCTTGCTGGATTTCCGCAATAATTCACTGGACGCAGCCCAGAATGCGCTGGGGCGTGTGGCTATGGGGCTGGCCCAGACCTTCAACGATCAGCACAAGTTGGGCCAGGACCTGGCCGGCAATCTTGGAGGCGACTTCTTCAGCGTACCGTCGCCTACGGTGATCCCCAGCACCGGCAATACCGGCGCCGGCTCCATTACCGCATCTTTGTCCAACGTGCAGGCGCTGACTACCAGTGACTATCGGATTTCGTATAACGGCACCAACTATACGGTGACCGATCTGGCTGCCAACACCAGCACCATGGGCTTGACGGCGGCTGCATTGGCAACGGCAATTCCTGGCCTGACATTGGCAGTGGGAGCGGTGCCGGCGGCAGGCGATATCTTCACGATCCAGCCGACCCGCTATGCCGCGCGCGACATTGCATTGAGCAGCAATATCAACACCACGACGATCGCAGCTGCGGCGCCTATTCGCACCGCGGTGACGTCCACCAATACCGGCAGCGGCAAGATCAGTGCCGGCACGGTGAATACCGGCACGCCGGTGACGCCCAATCCCGCGCACCCCAGCACCGACCTGAATCTGCAGCAGCCCGTGACGATTACCTTCAACAGCCCTGCCACGAATTTTACCGTAAGCGGCACCGGTGTCGGTCTGCCCGCAACCGTTGCCTATACCGCAGGAGCCAATATCAGCTTTAACGGATGGACAGTGCAGATTACCGGTGCGCCGGCGGCCGGGGATAAGTTTACGGTCGGCCCCAACACCAATGGCGTATCCGATAACCGCAATGCGCTTGCGCTGGCGCAATTGCAGACGAAAAATACCCTGGTGGGCGGCACGGCCACATTCCAGGGCGCTTATAGCCAGTTGGTAAGCCAGGTCGGCAATAAAACCGCCGAAACCCAGGTAACCAGCACGGCCCAGACCACCTTGGTGGATCAAACCAAAACTGCGCAGCAGGCACTTTCAGGCGTTAACCTCGACGAAGAGGCGGCCAACCTGTTGCGCTATCAGCAGGCATATCAGGCGGCGGGCAAAATGCTGCAAATAGCTGCTTCCCTGTTTGATACTCTGCTGGCTATTGGGAGGTAGATATGCGCATCAGTACCAGCATGCTTTACGATCAGGGCACCGTTTCTGTCCAGAACCAATATGCCGACCTGCTTAAAATCCAGCAGCAGATGTCCACCGGCCGGCGCATCCTGGCCCCATCGGACGATCCCATCGCCGCGGCGCACAGCCTGGACGTGGGACAATCGCAAGCCGCCAATGAACAGTTCATCCGCAACAGCAACAATGCGACCAGCGCCCTGCAGTTGCAGGATTCGGTATTGAGCGATACGGGCGAGTTGTTGCATCGCATACGCGAGCTCACGGTCAATGCCGGCAATCCCACTCTGAGTGCCGCCAACCGCAGCAGCCTGGCATCCGAGCTGCAAACCAATTACGACCAATTGCTGGCCATGGCCAATACCAATGACGGCAACGGCCAATACCTGTTCTCGGGATATAAAGGCGGCACCCAGCCGTTTTCCGAAACCTCGCCCGGAACCGTGGTCTACAATGGCGACCAGGGACAGCGCCTGATTCAAATCAGTTCGTCGCGCCAAGTGCCGGTGAGCAATTCCGGCGCCGACATATTCCAGCTGATTCATAACGGCAATGGAACCTTCGTCACGGCCGCAGCTGCCGCCAATACCGGCACCGGCGTGGTCAGCCCCGGTAATGTGCTGGACCCTGCCGCCTGGAACAGCGCGAGCAACAACAAGAACCTCACGGTCAAGTTCTACGTGAACAGCGGCGTGACGCCATCCGTGACTACTTACGATATCGTGGACAATGTCAGCGGCAACTCTTTGTTGACCGGCGTCGCTGCAGCCGCGGGACCGTATCCGCGTACCTATACCAGCGGTAACACGATCAGCCTCAAGTCCCAGGGCGCGGAGCCGGCGTTCGATCTGGGCGCCGAATTGAGCGTCAGCGGCGACCCGGCGACAGGCGATACGTTCAGCGTCAAGGCCAGCACCAACCAGGATATTTTTACCACGCTGTACAGCCTGATAACGTCGCTTAAGAGCAACGGCAACAATGCGGCGATTACCAACGCCAACAATACAGCGCTATCCAATATAGACCAGGCACAGGACAAGCTTTTCACCGTGCGCGCAGCGGTCGGTTCGGCGATGAAAGAGGTGGAGGCGCAGCGCAACACCAATGACGACCTGGCCGTGCAATACAAATCCACGCTCAGCAACTTGCAGGACCTGGACTATACCAAGGCCATCAGCGACCTGACTCAGAAGCAGGTGGCGCTTGAGGCGGCGCAAAAATCTTTCCTCAAGATACAGGGGCTGTCATTGTTTAACTTCATCAGCTAACAAGCTTACTGCGCGATTCTCGGGATTGCGGTAAAATTGCCGCCTGAACAATCCGTTATCTGAATAAGGGCGCTTCGGCGCCCTTCTTGTTGGCTTACATGAAGAATATCCGCAACTTTTCCATTATCGCCCACATCGACCACGGCAAATCAACGCTGGCGGATCGCATCATCCAGCTATGCGGCGGCCTGTCCGACCGCGAAATGGAAGCGCAGGTACTGGATTCGATGGACCTGGAGCGCGAGCGCGGCATCACCATCAAGGCGCAGACTGCGGCACTCAACTACAAGGCGCGCGATGGACAAATCTACAACCTCAACCTGATCGATACGCCGGGGCACGTGGACTTTTCCTACGAGGTCAGCCGTTCGCTCGCCGCCTGCGAAGGCGCGCTGCTGGTGGTGGACGCGTCGCAGGGCGTCGAAGCGCAGAGCGTGGCCAACTGTTATACCGCGATCGAGCAGGGCGTGGAGGTGGTATCGGTGCTGAACAAGATCGACCTGCCTTCCGCCGACCCCGAGCGCGTGATCCAGGAAATCGAGGATATCATCGGGGTGGAAGCCACCGACGCGGTGCGCTGCTCGGCCAAGACCGGCGTAGGCGTGGAAGACGTGCTGGAAGCCGTGGTGGCCCGCATTCCGCCGCCCCAGGGCGACCCGGAGGCTCCGCTCAAAGCGCTGATCATCGACTCCTGGTTCGATAATTACGTCGGCGTCATCATGCTGGTGCGGGTGGTGGACGGCAGGCTCAAGCCCAAGGACAAGATCCGGCTGATGGCGTCCGGCGCGCAGCATCTGTGCGAGCAGGTCGGCGTATTCACGCCCAAGTCGCGGCAACGGGAAAGCCTGTCCGCGGGCGAAGTGGGCTTCGTCATCGCCGGCATCAAGGAGCTGGCCAACGCCAAGGTGGGCGACACCGTGACATTGGCGGACCGCCGCGCCGAGCAGCCGCTGCCCGGCTTCAAGGAAATCAAGCCGCAGGTGTTCGCCGGGCTCTATCCGGTGGAATCCAACCAGTACGAAGGGCTGCGCGACGCACTGGAGAAACTGCGCCTCAACGACGCCAGCCTGCAGTACGAGCCGGAAGTGTCGCAGGCACTGGGCTTTGGCTTCCGTTGCGGCTTCCTGGGCCTCTTGCACATGGAAATCGTGCAGGAACGCCTGGAGCGCGAATACGACATGGATCTCATCACCACCGCGCCGACGGTGGTGTACGAGGTGCTGACCCGTGCCGGCGACGTGCTGCGCGTGGAAAATCCGTCCAAGCTGCCCGAACCGTCGCGCATCGAGGAAATCCGCGAGCCCATCATCACCGCCACCATCCTCATGCCGCAGGAGTACGTCGGCCCGGTGATGACGCTGTGCAACAACAAGCGCGGCGTGCAGAAGAACATGCAGTACATGGGGCGGCAGGTGATGCTGACCTACGAGATGCCGCTCAACGAAGTGGTGATGGATTTTTTCGACAAGCTGAAATCCACTTCGCGCGGCTATGCTTCGCTGGACTACGAGTTCCTGGAGTTCCGCGCGGCGGATCTGGTCAAGCTGGACATCATGGTGAGCGGCGAGAAAGTGGATGCGCTGTCGCTGATCGTGCACCGCGCCAACAGCCTGTACCGCGGACGCGAGCTGGCTTCCAAAATGCGCGAGCTGATCCCGCGCCAGATGTTCGACGTGGCGATCCAGGCCTCCATCGGCGCCAATATCATCGCGCGCGAGACGGTGAAAGCGATGCGTAAGAATGTGCTGGCAAAGTGCTACGGCGGCGATATTACGCGCAAGAAGAAGCTGCTGGAGAAACAGAAGGAAGGCAAGAAGCGCATGAAACAGGTGGGTAACGTGGAAATTCCGCAGGAAGCCTTCCTGGCCATATTGCGAGTCGAGGACAAGTAGTGGCACCTCTAGAAAATCCAATTTTCGTCGCCATACGGCGTTGCTCGCAAAAAATTGCTCCTTACATATCAGATATATGCTGCGCCGCCATTTTTCGCTCGCGCCTTGTCTGGCTTAGAAACTTGAATTTTTAGAGGTACCCCGATGAATTTCGCCCTGTTTATGCTGATCGCGCTGCTGCTCACCGGCGGCATCTGGCTGCTCGACCACCTGTGGCTGCGCAAATCGCGTGCGCTGGGCGCCAAGGAGCCGGTTCTGGTCGAATATTCCAAGAGCTTCTTCCCGGTGATTCTGGCGGTATTCCTGATCCGCTCCTTCCTGGTGGAGCCGTTCAAGATTCCGTCGGGCTCGATGATGCCGACCTTGCTGGTGGGCGATTTTATCCTGGTCAATAAATATACTTATGGCTTGCGCGTGCCGGTGCTGAACAACACTTTCCTTGAAGTAAAGCACCCGCAGCGCGGCGAGGTGATGGTGTTCCGTTTTCCCAAGGACCCTTCGCTGGACTATATCAAGCGCGTCGTGGGCCTTCCGGGCGATCGCATCGAGTACCGCAACAAACAGATCATGGTCAACGGCCAACCGGTGGCGCAGCAGGAAAACGGCTATTATGAATACGTTGCGCCGGGACTCAACCAGGTCAGCGTGCGCCGCTTGCAGGAACAGCTGGGCGAGCACAGGCACGACATCCTGATCGACGACAACAATCCCGCGCTCGACGGCGAGATCACGGTGCCGGAAGGCCAGTATTTCGTCATGGGCGACAACCGTGACAACAGCAACGACAGCCGTTTCTGGGGTTTCGTGCCGGATCGCAACGTGGTCGGCCGCGCGTTCATGATCTGGTGGAATTTCGATAATTTGGGCAGAATTGGTACCACCATCAAATAAAGGGGAAGCAATGCCATGAATAATCAGCGCGGAATGACGTTTATCAGTCTCGTGGTCATGATCGCCGCCATCGTTTTTGTCGCCATCATCGGCATGAAGCTGTGGCCGGCTTACAGCGAATATTTCGCGGTGAAGAAAGCTTTTGCTTCCCTGAAGACGCAACTCACGGCCAATGATATGAATAAGGCGGACATCGTGGCTGCGTTCGACAAGCAGGCGACCATAGACGACATCAAGAGCATACAGGGCAAGGATCTGGTCGTCGAACAGGTCTCGGGACATGCCGTGGTGTCGGTCGAGTATTCGGTGGTGGAGCCGCTGGTGGGCAATGTCAGCGCGCTGGTTGATTTCAAGCTTTCTACCGACGCCAACGCAACCAAGGTCGAATAGCGTGAACGGGCTGCCGCACCTGGCCGCCCGTCTCGGCCATCAATTCCGGCAGCCCTCGCTTTTGCGACAGGCGCTGACCCACCGCAGCCACGGCGGAATCAACAACGAACGCCTGGAATTTCTCGGCGACAGTGTGCTCAACTGCGTAGTCGCCAGTCTGCTCTACAACAATTTTCCCAAACTGCCGGAAGGCGACCTGAGCCGGCTGCGATCGCATCTGGTCAAGGAGTCCACGCTGAGCGAGCTGGCGACCGCACTCGATATCGGTAGCTGCCTGCTGTTGGGGGAGGGGGAGCTGAAAAGCGGCGGCTGGCGTCGGCCGTCGGTACTTGCCGATGCGCTGGAGGCCATCATAGGCGCGATTTTTCTGGATGGCGGCTTTGCCGCGGCGGCTGCGACAGTCACGCAACTCTACCAAAGCCAGCTGACCGATCTGGATCCCCAGCGGCTGGGAAAAGACCCGAAAACACTGCTGCAGGAATACCTGCAGGGACGCAAGCTAGCCCTGCCTCAGTACACCGTGCTGGCAACTCAGGGCGAAGCGCATTGTCAGACTTTCCGTGTCGAGTGCAGCATTCCGGCACTCGGCATCAATACTCAAGGCGAGGGCGGCAGCCGCCGTGCCGCCGAACAACTGGCGGCGCAGGCCGCCTACGAGGTCGCATCACATGCCTGAGAACGAATCCCGCTGCGGCGATTTCCGATGCGGAACGATCGCTATCGTTGGTCGCCCCAATGTCGGAAAATCGACGCTGCTTAACCATATTCTGGGCGTCAAGCTCAGCATTACTTCGCGCAAGGCACAAACCACGCGCCATCGCATGCTGGGCATCCATACGACAGATGACGCCCAGTACCTGTTCGTCGATACTCCCGGCTTCCAGTTGCGCCACGTCAATGCGCTCAATCGCAACCTTAATCGCACGGTGCAGCAGGTACTGTCCGAAGTCGACGTGGTGCTGTTCGTAGTCGAAGCGAAACATTTCGGCGATGCCGACCGCAAGGTGATGGCCTTGCTGCCGAAGAACCGCCCGGTGCTGCTGGTGGTCAACAAGGCCGATACGCTGGAGGACAAGACGCAGCTGCTGCCGTTTATCGAAGAGTTGGCCCCGGAGTTCGCTTTTGCCGAGGTGGTTCCGGTCAGCGCCAAGCGCGGCCTGGCACTGGACGAACTGCTGCATGTGATACGAGGTCATCTGCCGCAACAGCCGGCGATCTATGGCGAGGACGAACTGACCGACCGCAACGAACGTTTTCTGGCAGCAGAAATTCTGCGCGAAAAAATATTCCGCTTGCTGGGCGAGGAAGTGCCTTACTCGGTTGCCGTCGAGATCGAAAAGTTCGAGCAGGATGGCAGTCTCCGGCGTATTCATGCCGCAATCATCGTCGATAAGGAAAACCAGAAACCCATCCTGATCGGCAAGGGCGGCGAAAAGCTCAAGCGCATCTCCAGCGAGGCGCGCCAGGATATGGAAAAACTGTTCGACGGTAAGGTCTGGCTGGAAACCTGGGTCAAGGTCAAAGGCGGCTGGGCGGACGACGAGCGGGCGCTGAAAAGCTTAGGATACTAAAGATATTTGCCGCCGATGAACGCAGATGAAGTGTTCCAACTTTCCGGCAATTTTCTGGAAAGGTTTGCGAGCCATATGAGAAATTTTGTCGAGTTTAATATTGTTATCGGCGTTCATCGGCGTTCATCGGCGGTTAATTTTTTCTTATGAGCGTCTCCAACGCGCGACAGGATCAGCAGCCGGTCTACGTGCTGCATACCTACCCGTTCCGCGAAACCAGCCTGGTGGTGGAGCTGTTTTCGCGCCGGTTCGGTCGTGTCGCTGCAATCGCCAAGGGCGCGCGTCGGCCGCGTGCGGCGATGCGCGGCATGCTGCAATCGTTTCAGCCGCTGGTGGCTACCTGGTCCGGAAAAGCGGAATTAAGGAGTCTGCACGGGGTCGAATGGCGGGGCGGCTTGCATGTGTTGCACGGCCAGGCGCTGATCTGCGGGTTCTATCTCAATGAGCTGATGTTGCGCCTGCTTCCGCGCGAAGACGCCCACGAGACATTGTTCGAGCATTACGAAGCAGCACTGCGGGCCTTGGCGCAGAATGATCCGCAAAGCGTGGTGCTGCGCCGTTTCGAGAAGCGCCTGTTGCAGGAACTGGGCTATGCGCTGCCCCTGGCGCACGAGGCCGACAGCGATGCGGCAGTCGAACCGGACCGGCTGTATTGCTACGTCGCGGAACGCGGCCCGGTGCGCCAGGAGGGGGCGGAAAGCGGTGTACAATTGCTCGGAAAGACCCTGCTGGATATGGGGCTCGACGATTATTCCGATCCCATCACCCTGCAGCAGAGTAAGCAGTTGATGCGCACGCTGGTGAGCCATTACCTGGGCGAAAAGCCATTACACACCCGACAACTTTTAATAGACCTCCAACAGCTATGAAAGGAATGCAAAACACTTCGCTCTCGATTGCGGCGTTGCAAGCCATGCCCAAAATCTTCATTTACTCTAATGTAAACTCCGATTTTGGCCATGTCTTGCGCCTTGCACTCCCATCGCTCGGGTGTTTTACATAAGTGTTTTTTATGATACGTTTAGGCATCAATATCGACCACGTCGCAACCATCCGCCAGGCGCGCGGCACCCGCTATCCCAGCGTGGTGCAGGCGGCGTTGCGCGCCGAGCAGGCGGGGGCGGATGCGATTACCCTGCATTTGCGCGAAGACCGGCGCCACATTCAGGACGCCGACGTGCATACTTTGCGCGGCCTGCTGCAAACGCGCATGAACCTGGAAATGGCGGTGACCGACGAGATGGTCGGCATCGCGCTTGCGGTCAGGCCGCAGGACGTTTGCCTGGTGCCGGAGCGGCGCGAGGAACTGACCACCGAGGGCGGGCTCGACGTGGTGAAGTATTTCGACAGGGTGAAAAACGTCTGCCAGCGCCTGAATGATGCCGGCATCCGCGTCTCGCTATTCATCGACCCCGACGAGGCGCAGCTCGATGCTTCCAAGGCAGCCGGCGCGCCGGTGGTGGAAATCCATACCGGGGCCTTCGCCGATGCCGAAATCGAAACCAGGCGCGAGGCGGAGCTGAACCGCATCAGGAATGCCGTGGTGCATGGCGCATCCTTGGGGCTGGCGGTCAATGCCGGCCATGGCCTGCACTATCATAACGTGCAGCAAATCGCTTGCCTGCCCGGCGTGGAGGAACTTAATATCGGCCATGCGATCGTCGCCCATGCGCTGTTCGTCGGCTGGGACAACGCGGTGCGCGAAATGAAAACCCTGATGGTGGCCGTCAGCGACAAAAGCGATTTGCAGCTTGCCGCCCTGCATTCGCTCAAAACTTCATGATTTACGGGATAGGCACCGATATTGTCGAAGTTTCCAGAATCGAGGATGCACTCGCGCGTTTCGGCGAAGCTTTCGCCCAGCGTATCCTGAACTACCGGGAATGGATGGCTTTCGAACAATCGCACACCAAACCACGCTTTCTCGCCAAGCGCTTCGCCGCCAAAGAAGCTTTTGCCAAGGCGCTGGGAACCGGCCTGCGCGCGCCGGCCACATTGCAGAACATAGGCGTGACCCATGACGATCTGGGCAAGCCCATGCTCGACCTCGCGCCGGAACTGCAAGCCTTGCTGGACCGGCGCGGCATCCATTGCCAGCATCTCACCATCAGCGACGAGAAGGCGCTGGCGGTAGCCTTCGTCGTGCTCGAGAGCTGATTTCGGCCCAAATACACGGTGGTGATTGAGTGTAATCTTCAGTAAGCGTATCTTCCTGTTTGCAGTATATTTTTCACAATGACAAGGAGGAAATCATGGGTCTGATCTGGTTGCTGGTGCTGGCGGCCGTGCTGGCCGGGATGTGGAAAGTCTTCGAGAAGGCCGGGCGGCAAGGCTGGGAGGCGATCGTACCGATTTATAATCTGTACGTGCTGACACTGATCGTGGGCCAGCCGTGGTGGCTGGTGATACTGAGCTTGATTCCCATTGTGGGTATCCTGGTCATGGCTTTCCTGGCTTTCAAGCTGGCGGAACGCTTCGGCCAGGGCATCCCGTTCGCCATCGGCATGATATTCCTGCCGTTCGTGTTCTATCCCCTGCTCGGTTTCGGTGACGCCCAATACAGCCCTCCCGCGGCTGCGGAATAACCTTATCTTCCCCGGCCGGAGGCTCTTGAAATTCCGGCCGGGCGCCCCTATTTTATGATTATTCATACCACGAACGAAGGGGAACCCATGTCCGCAGAAACCACGATGAACAAAGAAACACTGGGCTTTCAGGCCGAGGTCAAACAACTGCTGCACCTGATGATCCACTCCTTGTACAGCAACAAGGAGATCTGCCTGCGCGAACTGATTTCCAACGCCAGCGACGCCGCCGACAAGCTGCGCTTCGAGGCGCTTTCCGACACCGCGCTGTTCGAGAGCGACAGCGATCTGAAAATTCGCATCGCCTTTGATAGAGCCGCGCGCACGCTGACCGTTTCCGACAACGGTATCGGCATGAGCCGCCAGGAGGTCATCGACAACATCGGCACGATTGCGAAATCCGGCACGCGCGAATTCTTCGCCCAGCTTTCCGGTGACCAGAAGAAAGACGCCAGCCTGATCGGCCAGTTCGGCGTCGGTTTCTACTCGGCGTTCATCATTGCCGACAAGGTCACGCTCACCACCCGCCGCGCTGGTCTGACCGCCGAGCACGGCGTGCGCTGGGAATCCGCCGGCGAGGGTGACTACACGCTGGAAATGGTGGAAAAACCCGCGCGCGGCACCGAGATCGTGCTGCATCTGCGCGAAGGCGAGGACGAGTTCTTAAGCGACTGGAAGATCAAATCCATCGTCCGCAAATATTCCGACCATATCACCTTGCCTATCATGATGAAAAAATCCGAGTGGAAGGACGGCGAGGAAGTGCCGACCAGTGATGACGAAACCGTCAACCAGGCTTCCGCGTTATGGGCTCGCGCCAAGAACGACATCAGCGACGATCAGTACGATGAGTTCTACAAGCACGTCGCACACGACTTTGAAAAACCGTTAGCCTGGTCGCACAACCGCGTCGAGGGCAAGCAGGAATATATCTCCCTGCTGTATGTGCCGGGGCGCGCCCCGTTCGATCTTTACGACCGCGAACGTCGCCACGGCATCAAGCTCTATGTGAAGCGCGTGTTCATCATGGACGACGCCGAGCAGCTGATGCCGCAATACCTGCGCTTTGTGCGCGGGGTGATCGATTCCGCCGACTTGCCGCTTAACGTTTCGCGCGAAATCCTGCAGGCCAGCCGCGAAATCGACGGCATCCGCGCCGGTTCGGTGAAGAAGGTGCTGGGCCTGCTGGAAGATATGGCGGATAACGAGCCGGAAAAGTACGCAACGCTCTGGAAGGAGTTCGGCCGCGTGCTCAAGGAAGGTCCGGGCGAGGATTTCGGCAACAAGGAAAAAATCGCCGGCTTGCTGCGCTTCGCCTCCACCCATGCCGATAGCGATGAAGAAAGCGTTGCGCTCAAGGACTACATCGCTCGCATGAAGGATGGCCAGGACAGGATTTACTACGTTACCGCCGACAGTTTCGCCGCCGCCAAACATAGCCCGCACCTGGAGATTTTCCGCAAGAAGGGCATCGAAGTGCTGCTGCTGTCCGATCGCGTGGACGAATGGCTGATGTCCAGCCTCACCGAATTCGACGGCAAGAAATTGCAATCCGTGGCCAAGGGCGACCTCGACCTGGGCGAGCTGGAAGACGAGGCCGAGAAGGAAGAGCAGAAGAAGGCCGAAGACGCATTCAAGCCGCTCACCGAAAAAATCCAGGCCACGCTGGGCGATGCGGTGAAGGAAGTGCGTGTGACACACCGCCTGACCGATTCCCCCGCCTGCCTGGTCAGCGGCGAGCACGACATGTCGGCGAACCTGGAGCGCCTGCTCAAGGCCGCCGGGCAGAAGGCGGCTTCCAGCAAGCCTACGCTGGAAATCAATCCGCAGCACGCATTGGTGGCCCGGCTCAAGAACGAGGCCGACGAGGTGCGGTTCTCCGACTGGGCGCATTTGTTGTTTGAACAGGCCCTGCTGGCCGAAGGTGGTCAACTGGAAGATCCGGCATGTTTCGTACGGCGGTTGAACGGGCTGCTGACGCTGTTGAAATAGCAACCGAAAAAGGCCGCGAATCGCGGCCTTTTTATTGCGGCAGTTTCAGCTGATCTTCACCACAATGTCGTGCAGCGTATTGGCGCAGGCGGCCATGCGGTCTGCCGCGTAAGCCAGGTGGCGGTAGATTTCGCGGCGTTTGAACATATTGATGTAGTCGTCGCCCTGCAGCAATTCCGGCAGGGCTCTGCGGTAAAGTTTTTCCACCCGGCGTTCCGCCTTGCGGGCGGCATCCGCATCCAGCGCGGCGGTTGCGGGTGTTTTGGCCAGTTTGGCGAAGCCGTTGGCCAGTGACTCGGCGCCTTCGCGGATCAGTTTGGCCATGTCCAGCATGAAGTGGTCCGGCGTCAACTCCAATGCCGCCATTTCGCTATAGGTGGTCTTGCAGTAGTTCACCACTTCGTCGAGATCGGTGATCGCGCGGTAGATGTCTTCGCGGTCGATCGGCGTCGAGAAGGCCTCGTTCAGGGCATGGATGTTGCGCACCTTGATGATGTCCGCGTCGTGCTCGTCCTGCTTGAGCGTATGGCCGACCTCGGGGTCGCCGGTTTCCATGAATTCCACCAGGCGGTCGACCGAGCGCGTGACGTGGATGCTCTGCTCCATCAGCATCTGAAAGAAATCCGGTGTTTTCGGAAACACCCGTTCGAGGATGGCGGTGAGTATGGATCGTGATTCTTCGCTCATGATCTGGGCCTCAATTAAATATGCGAACGACGAGATAGCCGGCGCTGGACATGAGTGCCGCGCCCGGAATGGTGATCAGCCAGGTGGTGACAATGTCGCGCGCCTTGGCCCAGCGTACCGCTTTGGGCCGTTCGGATGCGCCTATGCCCATGATGGAGGTGGCGACGACATGGGTGGTCGAGACCGGCGCTCCCATCATGGAAGCGCCGAAAATCAAGGTTGCGGAAGTCAGCTGGGAGTCCAGCGCATGCAGCGGCCGCACCTTGTAGATGGCGAAACCCAGCGTACGCACGATACGCCAGCCGCCGGACAGGATGCCGAGCGTAATCGCCCCGGCACAGGCGAACATGACCCACAGCGGCACCTCGAACTTGTCGATGAAACCGCCCAGCAGCAGCACCAGCGTCAGGATGCCCATGCTTTTCTGCGCGTCGTTGGCGCCGTGCGAAAAAGCCAGGCTGGCCGCAGTCACAAACTGCAGGTTGCGCAGATTGCGGTTGATCGACGGGCGCGCGCCGCGCAATAGCAGCAGCATCAGCCGGTGCAGCCAGAAGCTGAACCAGAAACCGAGCAACGGCGACAGTATCAGCGCCATGAGCACCTTGGCGACGCCGGTCAGATGCCCGTGCGTCAGTTCGGAAAACCCCCAGATTACATGATCCGTGCCAGCCGCCAGCATGACCACGCCTGCCAAGCCGCCCACCAGTGCGTGTGAAGACGAGGAAGGGATGCCGCGCCACCATGTGAGCAGGTTCCAGGCGATTGCACCGCCCAGGCCGCACAGCAGCACCGTGAGCGCCGCCTGTTTGCCGAGGTCGTCCAGCACGATGAATTTGCCTATGGTATTGGCTACCGCGGTGCCGCCCAGCAGGGGGCCGAGAAATTCGAAAAAGCCGACGATGACGACGGCCTGCACCGGCGTCATCGCGCGCGATGCGATCACCGTGGCGATCACATTGGCGGCATCGTGAAAGCCGTTGGTGTAGTCGAAAAACAACACAATGAAGATCGCCAGAGTGGCAAGAATCAAGACCGCGTCCATACTGGATGTTCTGTACCTGAAGCCCCTAATTCTCGTCAGCCTATCATAAAAGATCACGAATCCTTCACAATATCGGGATGATTAGATCCTCTTTAAGGGTACAATAACAACAAACACATACCGGTTAGAGACATTAATCGCCACAGTAGGAAAGTTGCAATGAAAACCATCATGCTCGTCGACGATCCCGCGACGATTGCATCGTCCACATCTGATCACCGCACGGCAAGCTGGCGTTTTATCGAATCCGTCAACGATCTGCCGGAAGACACCATGCGGCTGGGCGATATCCTGATCGGCAGCAAGCCCGCGCGCGAGCACCGATCGTTTCCAGCCAGCCTGACCGACAGCGAATTTGCAGCCTGATCTCGGCCGGGATTATCGGCTGCCGACAAGATCCATCTCCGTCTTCGATGTCGCCAAGCGCAACATTACCGCGCTGCGTGGCCATGTCGAAGTGGAAGGCGAAGCAGGCAAAAGTTCACCGAAGCCTTTGCCCGGCGCCTGATCAGCCTGTGCCGGATCGAGGTGGGCGCCAGGCACAAGACCGTGTCTCTCCGACACGCTCGGCGGCAAGCACATGTTGATCAAGAGTAACGGCACGCAATACCATGCGTGCTGGGGCGGTGTGCGAAGAACTGCCTGTGGAAACGGCAATATCTCCTCAGCCATCGGGCAGATAGGCCGGCCGGAGCAGCATTGCTTTATTATGGAACAATAACGTCGATGCATTATCAATTATCAGAGGGCCCAGTCCATGACCACGAATAATCAACCGCTTTCCTCCGATGAGCTACAGAACATCAATGCTTACTGGCGCGCCTGCAATTACCTCGCCGCCGGCATGATCTACCTGCGCAACAACCCTCTGCTCAGGGAGCCGTTGCAGCCGGAACACATCAAGAGCCGCCTGCTGGGCCACTGGGGTGCGAGCCCGGGCTTAAGCTTCAGTTATATTCATATGAACCGGCTGATCAACAAATACGATCTCGATGCGATTTTTCTTGCCGGCCCCGGCCACGGCGCCCCCGGCGTATTGGCACCGACCTACCTGGAAGGCACTTACAGCGAGATCTACCCGAACAAAGGCGAGAATGAAGACGGCATGCTGCAGTTCTTCAAGGAATTTTCCTTCCCCGGCGGCATCGGCAGCCACTGCACGCCGGAAACGCCGGGGTCGATCCACGAAGGCGGCGAACTGGGCTACAGCATCTCGCATGCTTTCGGCGCGGCTTACGACAACCCCGATCTTTTGGTGACAGTGGTAGTGGGCGACGGCGAATCGGAAACGGCGCCGTTGGCAACCTCTTGGCATTCCAACAAATTCCTCAACCCGATCCGCGATGGCGCGGTGCTGCCGATCCTGCATCTCAACGGCTACAAGATCAACAACCCGACGCTGCTTTCGCGCATCTCGCACGAGGAGCTGGAAAACCTGTTCAAGGGCTACGGCTGGAAACCTTATTTCGTCGAGGGCTCCGACCCCCTGATCATGCATCAGGCGATGGCTGCGACCATGGAGGCCTGCGTGCTGGAAATCCGCCGCATCCAGCAGCAAGCCCGCGAGAGCGGCAAGCCGATACGCCCGCGCTGGCCGATGATCGTGCTGCGCTCGCCCAAGGGCTGGACCGGCCCGAAAGAGGTCGACGGGCACAAGGTCGAAGGCTACTGGCGCGCGCACCAGGTGCCTCTCGGCGGCGTGCAGGGCAACCCGGCGCACTTCAAGCAGCTGGAAGAATGGCTGCGCGGCTACAAGCCGGAAGAGTTGTTCGACGCCAACGGCCGGCTGGTTCCGCAGCTCAGGACTCTGGCCCCCCAAGGCCAGCGCCGCATGAGCGCCAATCTGCACGCCAATGGCGGCTTGCTGCGCAAGGCCTTGCGCATGCCGGACTTCCGCGACTACGCGATCGGCGTAACCAAGCCCGGCACGATGAGCGCCGAGAATACCCGCCCGCTGGGCAAGCTGCTGCGCGATATCATGCGTCAAAATATGCATAATTTCCGCGTTTTCGGCCCCGATGAGAACTCCTCCAACAAGCTCGACGACGTTTATGAGGTCAGCAAGAAAACCTGGCTGGCCGACTATTTGCCGGAGGATGCCGATGGCGGTGAACTCTCGCCGGACGGGCGCGTGATGGAGATGCTCTCCGAGCACACGCTGGAAGGCTGGCTGGAGGGCTACCTGCTCACCGGCCGCCACGGCTTCTTTTCCACCTACGAAGCTTTCGTGCATGTGATCGATTCGATGTTCAACCAGCATGCCAAATGGCTGGCGATGTCCAAGGAAGTGCCGTGGCGCGCGCCGGTGTCGTCGCTCAACCTGCTGATCACCTCCACCGTATGGCGTCAGGACCACAACGGCTTCACGCACCAGGACCCGGGATTTCTCGACGTGGTGGTGAACAAGAGCCCGGACGTGACGCGCATCTACCTGCCGCCCGACGTCAATTGCCTGCTGTCGGTAGCCGAGCATTGCCTGAACAGCACCAACTACATCAACGTCATCGTCTGCGACAAGCAGAAGCACCTGCAGTACCTGGACATGGATGCCGCGGTCAAGCATTGCACCAAGGGCATAGGCATCTGGGAATGGGCCAGCAACGACAACGGTGTCGAACCCGATCTGGTGATGGCCAGCGCCGGCGATATTCCAACCAAGGAGGCGCTGGCAGCGGTAGTGTTGCTGCGCGAGAATTTCTCCGGTATCAAGGTTAGATTCGTCAACGTGGTCGACCTCTACAAGCTGACGCCGGATTCGGAACATCCGCACGGCCTGTCGGACAAGGATTTCGACAGCCTGTTTACGCTGGACAAACCCATCATCTTCAATTTCCACGGCTATCCGTGGCTGATTCATCGCCTGGCCTATCGCCGCAACAATCACAACAACCTGCACGTGCGCGGCTACAAGGAAAAAGGCAGCATCAATACGCCGCTGGAACTCGCGATCCAGAACGAAATCGACCGCTTCAGCCTGGTGATCGACGCGATCGACCGCATCCCGGCATTAAAGGTGGCCGGCGCCCACGTCAAGGAAAAAATGCGCGACCAGCAGATCGAATGCCGCAACTATGCTTACGAGCACGGTACCGACCTGCCCGAGATCGACAGCTGGACCTGGCCTTATTGAAATTAACCGCCGATGAACACGGATGGACGCCGATAAAATGCTCGCACTGCAATGCAATACCTTTAGCAACCAATATCATGTTAGCTGGCGGTAGATCGCACCAATGGAAGTTTCCGCGTTTATCGGCGTCATCCGCGGTTGATTATTTTTTGAAATGAACAAGTCCATACTCACGATCAACAGCGGTTCGTCGTCGCTGAAGGCATGCCTGTTTTCGCCCGATGGCGCCCGCCGCGATTTCCGCTATGGCCATATCCGTTCTCCGCAGGAGGCGTTCGACCAGCTGATGCGGGATCTGCACAGCGATATGCCGGCCATCGTCGGCCATCGCTTCGTCCACGGTGGAGATATCGATCAGCCGGCCAGGGTAATAGACGCTGGGGAACGCGCAAGGCTGGAGAGCCTGGTCCATCTGGCGCCGCTGCATATGCCGGGCAACCTGCTGGGTGTGGATTTATGCCTGGCGCGGTTCCCGGTGCCGCAGGTAGCGTGTTTCGACACCGCATTCCACGCCACGATGCCGGAATTGGCAAAAAGATTTCCGATTCCGGCTGATCTTGGTTTGCACCGTTTCGGTTTCCATGGCCTCAATTACGGCCATGTCGCCAGGCGATTGCCGGAAATCCTCGGCGATGCCGCACGCGGCCGCATCGTCGTCGCTCATTTGGGCAGCGGTGCGAGCTTGTGTCTGATGGAAAATCTGCAATCGATGGATACCACGATGGGTCACACCCCGGCGGGCGGCATCGTGATGGGCACCCGCAGCGGCGACCTCGACCCCGGTGTGATGCTGGAATTGGCACGGCGTTACGATCAGGCCGCGCTTGCCGACCTGGTGTACCACAAGATGGGACTGCTGGCGCTGTCGCAAGGCGAAAGCTCGGAAATGAACGATCTGGTGGAAAGCTCCAGCGCCCCGGCAAGGTTCGCGGTCGCTTATTTCTGTCGCCAGGTACAGGCGGCGATAGGCGCTTTTGCAGCCAAGGCCGGCGGCATCGATGCGTTGGTGTTTAGCGGCGGCATCGGCGAGCATTCGGCTGAAGTGCGGGCCGAGATATGCTCGAATCTGCGTTTCATCGGTTTCGAACTCGACGCGGAAGCGAACCATGCCCATGCGCTACGCATCGGGCGCGCCGGACACAGGCCGGTGCTGATTATCCCCGCGGATGAGGAGAAAATGATCCGCGACCTGTGCCTGGAGTCGTTGTAACGTTCTGCGCAGGCGGCGGCATAACAGTGTTGCCGGCAAAAAACCGGCAACACCAAGCAGGATTATTTGAGGATGGTCAGGATCTGAGCCTCGGCTTGCGCCCAGTAGGATTTGGAATCTCCGGCAAAACCGTTGCGCTCGGCAATGAAATAGGCAGCGGTCTGGATCATCCGGTACAACTCTTCCGGCCCCGGTTTCAGCTTCTTGGCGGGCTTGGGTGCGGCAGCCTTGCGTGGAGCGGCGGGTTTCTTCGGCGCAGCAGCTTTTTGAGGAGCAGTTGCAGGCTTTGCCGCGGTGTTGCCGGCCGTACTCTTTTTGGGAGCGGCGACAACCTTGGGAGCTGCCTTTTGGGCGGCGTTCTTGGTTTTTGCTTCAGCCATGATGGCGTCCTTTCCTAGGGTTTGCAAAGTGACTACGGGGATAATAATTAAACGACAGTCCTTTAGCAACCAAAAACCAATATTTTTAGAAGGCCATTCAGGTGCCGGTGCCGCCTACCGTGAGCCAATCGATACGCACCGTGGGCTGTCCGACGCCTACCGGCACGCTTTGGCCTTCCTTGCCGCAGGTACCGACACCGCTATCCAGCGCCATGTCGTTGCCTATCATCGATACGCGCGTCAGCACATCCGGCCCGTTGCCGATCAGGGTCGCCCCCTTGACCGGGTAGGTCAGCTTGCCGTCCTCTATCATCCAGGCTTCCGCGGCTGAAAACACGAATTTGCCGCTGGTGATGTCCACCTGCCCGCCGCCGAAGTTGACGGCGTACAGCCCTTTTTTGACCGATTTGATGATTTCCTGCGGGTCCTTGTCGCCGTTGAGCATGCAGGTGTTGGTCATGCGCGGCATCGGGATGTGCGCGTAGGATTCGCGCCTGGCGTTGCCGGTAAGGCCGGCGCCCATCAGGCGCGCGTTGAGCGAATCCTGCAGATAGCCTTTCAGGATGCCGTTCTCGATCAGCATCGTGGATTGCGTGGGCGTGCCTTCGTCGTCGATATTGAGCGAACCGCGGCGGCTGGCGATGCTGCCGTCGTCCACCACGGTAACGCCGTTCGCCGCCACTTTCTGGCCGATGCGGCCGGAAAATGCCGAACTGCCCTTGCGGTTGAAGTCGCCTTCCAGCCCGTGGCCGATCGCTTCGTGCAGCAGGATGCCCGGCCAGCCGGAGCCCAGCACCACGGTCATGCTGCCGGCCGGGGCAGGGCGGGCGTCGAGGTTGGTTACGGCCTGGTGCACGGCTTTTTTCGCGTAGTCGTGCAATACCTCGTCGGTGAAATAAGCGTAATCGAAGCGCCCGCCGCCGCCTGAGCCGCCTTGCTCGCGGCGGCTGTCCTGTTCGGCGATGACCTGGATGGAAACGCGCACCAAGGGACGGATGTCGGCCGCCATCATGCCGTCGAAGCGGGCGATCAGCACCACCTCGTATTCCGCCGCCAGCGAGGCCGTGACCTGGGTGACGCGC
>NZ_DASXVH010000035.1:0-26451 GCF_036504375.1 Novimethylophilus sp. | reverse complement strand
GCCAGGGAAAAACTGCAACCCATAGCCGACGATGCCCTGCTGGATGAAGTCACCGCGCTGGTCGAGCGCCCCAACGTGCTGCTGGGCCAGTTCGAACAGGCATTTCTGGAGGTGCCGCAGGAATGTCTGATCCTGACGATGAAAGCAAACCAGAAATATTTTCCGCTGCTGGACGCGCATGGCCGCCTCACCAACAAATTCCTGATCGTCTCCAACATCCGCCCCGCCGATACTTCGGCTGTCGTCGGCGGCAATGAACGAGTCGTCCGCCCACGCCTGGCCGACGCCAAATTCTTCTTCGATCAGGACCGCAAAAAGACGCTGGAATCGCGCATCGGCGGACTGGACAAGGTGGTGTACCACAACAAGCTGGGCTCCCAGGGCGAACGCATGGAGCGGGTGAGGAAAATCGCCCACGCCATTGGCCAGCAACTGGGCGGTGCGGCACTTGCCGCCAGCGCGGATAAAGCCGCGCAGCTGTCCAAGGTCGACCTGCTGACTGACATGGTCGGCGAGTTTCCCGAGTTGCAAGGCATCATGGGCGGCTACTACGCCAGGAACGATGGCCTGTCGGCAGACATTGCCGACGCCATCGAAGACCATTACAAGCCGCGTTTCGCCGGCGACAGCCTGCCGCGCAACCAGACCGGCATCGCCGTCGCGCTGGCCGACAAACTGGAAACCCTGGTCGGCATGTTCGGCATCGGCCAGATCCCGACCGGCGACAAGGATCCATTTGCGCTGCGCCGCCACGCGCTGGGCGTCATCCGCATGTTGAGCGAAAAGGATCTGGCGCTCTCGCTGGACACCCTGCTGCAACAGGCTGCTGCCGTATTCGGCAGCCAGATTACCGATCCCACCCAGCCGCTGGCTGACTTCATCTACGAGCGCCTGTCGGGCTCGCTGCGCGAACAGGGCTACAGCCCGCAGGAAGCCGATGCCGTGCTGTCGCTGCGCCCGCAGAACCTCGGCGACATCGCCAAGCGCCTCGCCGCCGTGCGCGCTTTCGCCGCACTGCCCGAAGCCGAAAGCCTGGCCGCCGCCAACAAGCGCGTCGGCAACATCCTGAAAAAGGCCGAAGGTGCGGTGGAAGCCCAAGTGGATGCCGCGTTGCTCAAGGAATCCGCCGAAGTCGCGCTGTATCAGACGTTAACCACAGTAAAACCGCAGGCCGACGCCGCCTTCGAGCACGGCGACTATGCCGCCTCGCTGCAGGCCCTGGCCGCGCTCAAGGCGCCGGTGGACGCTTTCTTCGACCACGTGATGGTCAATGCCGAAGACCCCGCGCTGCGCGCCAACCGCCTCGGCCTGCTGGCGATTCTGCATCAGGCGATGAACTGCGTGGCTGACATTTCCAAGCTCGCGGCATAAACTGACGGCATGAAACTCGTTATTTTGGACCGCGACGGCGTCATCAACTACGACAGCACGCAATTCATCAAAAGCCCCGCCGAATGGAAGCCCATTCCCGGCAGCCTGGAAGCCATCGCGGCGCTCAATCAGGCGGGGTTCCGCATTGCCTTGGCGAGCAACCAGTCCGGCATCGGCCGCGGCCTGTTCGACATGACCACGCTCAACGCCATCCACGACAAGATGCAGCGGGCATTGGCCCAGGCCGGGGGGCGTATCGACGCGCTGTTTTACTGCCCGCATGCAGCAGAAGCCAATTGCAGCTGCCGCAAGCCCAAGCCCGGCATGTTCGAAGAAATCGCCCGCCGTTTCGGCGTCGATCTCGAAGGCGTGCCCAGCGTCGGCGATTCGCTGCGCGACCTGCAGGCCGGCATGCCGCTGGGCGCGCTGCCCATCCTGGTGCGCACCGGCAAGGGCGAAGCCACCCTGGCCGCGGGCGGCTTGCCGGAAGGCACGCAGGTGTTCGCCGACCTCGCCGAAGCGGCCAAATTCATCATCAACCGGCACGCATGATCTGGCTGCGCTCGTTCATTTTCGCGCTCGGGCAGTGGCTGTTCACGCCGGTGTTCTGCACGCTGATCCTGCTGATTTTTCCGCTGTCGCCGCAGCGGCGCTACCGCATCATCACCATCTGGGCGCGCAGCATGCTGTGGTGGCTCACGCTCACCTGCGGCATCCGCTATCGCGTGATCGGTGCCGACAACATTCCTAAAGAGCCGTGCATAGTGCTGTCCAAACACCAGTCGGCTTGGGAGACGCTGGCCTTTCAGAAAATCCTGCCGCCGCAAGTATGGGTGCTGAAGCGCGAATTGCTGTGGCTGCCGTTCTTCGGCTGGGGCCTGGCGCTCACCAGCCCGATCGCGATAAACCGCTCGGCGGGGCGCGAGGCGCTCAAGCAGCTGGTGGAACAGGGCAAGGACCGGCTGGCCAAAGGTTTTTGCGTGGTGGTGTTCCCGGAAGGCACGCGCATCGCCCCGGGCGAGATGGGCAAGTTCCATATCGGCGGCGCCTGGCTCGCCGCGCATAGCGGCACGCCGGCGCTGCCGGTCGCGCTCAACGCCGGCGAACATTGGGGCAAGAACAGCTTCCTGAAAAAGCCCGGCACCATCACCGTCAGCATCGGCCAACCCATCGCCACCCAGGGCATGAAGCCCGATGCGCTGAACAAGCAGGTCGAGGCCTGGATCGCGGCCGAAATGCCGCGGCTGAAGAGCCTGTAGCGCAGGCACCATGGAAAAGCTGCTGCAACTTCCGACAGGACCCATTCCTTACACCCTCAAGGTCAGCGCGAACCGCCGCACCATAGGCTTGCGCATCGACGAGCGCGGATTGACCGTACACATCCCCAAGTGCGCGGCGTGGTCCAACGTCGAGAAACTACTGCATGAGAAATCGGCGTGGATACTGAGCAAGCTCGCGCTGCGGGAACGGGCGCCCGCACCGATGGAGTGGACAGATGGCGCACCATTGCTGCACCTCGGCCAGGACATCCGCCTCTGCCTGCACCAGGATGCCCGCAACCGCATGTTCGAGTTCGACGGCGCCACGCTCTATATTTCCCAACCCAACCCCAACGACACCGCCGCCGTGCAGCGCAAAGTCACCCAGTGGTACCGCAAACAGGCCCTCGCCGATTTCACCCGCCGCATCGAACTGCTCGCCGCCAAGCTGGGCGTGACGCCCACGGCACTCTTCCTTTCCAGCGCCAAAACGCGCTGGGGCAGCTGCAACTCCAAAGGCGAAATCCGCCTGCACTGGCGCCTGATCCAGGCCCCGCCGCACATCATCCACTACGTCGTCGCGCACGAACTGGCGCACTTAAAGGAAATGAACCACAGCCCGAAGTTCTGGGCCTGGGTGGAAAAGCTGTGCCCGAATTACAGTACGGCGAGGCAGGAGTTGAAGGTATTGTCGGCGCAGCTGCATTTGGTATAAATCCACATAAATGAAGCGGGCTTTGGTGCATAATGAGGTCTAATTATGTTAGCCCTCTTAGCCCTCGGAGCGACACATGACATCAATCAATTTTGAATTGTCCCGCGTTTCTGGGCAGCCAGTAGATGACGCTGAACTTCTCATTGACTTGAAACTCGTTGCCAAAATGCTCGGCGCTTCAACAGTATCTATACCGAAATACCGAGAATACGGCCAATACGATGAGTCCACTATCGCGAGCCGCTTTGGCTCTTGGAATGAGGCGCTACTCACAGCCGGACTTACTGTCTCGAATGAAGTCAATATTTCCGATGATCGGTTATTCGAGAATATTTTGGCGCTTTGGCAACACTATGGTCGGCAACCCCGACGTAGTGAGCTTGCAAAACCACCATCAGCAATTTCGCAAAGCCCTTACAACAGACGTTTTGGCTCATGGCGTGCGGCCTTAGAAGCGTTCGTTGAGTATGCAAATGCTGGTGGCACTGAAGCGCCACCAGTTCTAGAAAAAGGCGAAAACCAACCAAAGTCAGGGCGCGACCCATCCCTTAGGCTTCGGTGGCATGTATTGCAGCGAGACCGTCACTTGCTGCGCTTGCGGAGCAAGTCCAGCTATATCACTTGGTGTTGAACTTCACGTTGACCATATAGTCCCGTGGAGCAAGGGCGGCGAAACGGTTCTGGAAAATCTGCAAACACTTTGCTCGATGTGCAACCTTGGCAAATCCAACGTCCATCCCGGCTAACAAGTCATTGCAGAGGACCGTCAAGAAACCGCACTTTTTGCCGTCCGCTGAATTCGCACTTTGGGCCTCATGAAAACACTGCTCCGACAATGAGCGATTTCGATACCCGAAAAAAGGAGTTACTCCAACCGCTGCTGTTCGAGGCAGGTGCCGGACTAATGGATTGCCAAGGCTTCGAATTCGGCGTAGCACTGCTTCTTTTTCATCTCGCGCGTCTTGGAGCCGCCGGTCTTGATCCGACAAAAGTTTCGTTAATTCTTGAGAATCAAGACAAGAAGACCGCAGGTCAACTCATCGTTTTATTGAAAAAGCATGTCATGGTAAGTGAAGGAATAGAAACAGCTCTTGAAGAAGCATTGGCTGCGCGAAACACTCTCATCCACCGCGTGCTAATTGACCACATTGAACAGGTAGCCCAGGCCGAAACGAGAGCCTCGCTTGTACTAGAAATCAGGGCACTACGTATAAAGGTACAAAAAGCAAAAAAATTATTGCACCCTTTCGTAGTAGCCTTTGGTGAGGCACTCGACGGCATAGAGCAGCGGAGAATTGAACAGGAAGTACGGCAAGCTTTGTCATAAGCTGTATAGACTGGACAAGCAAAATAAAGCAACTTGCCGCCGGGCAACCCCGGCCTGGTTGAGATACCTCTCACCCTACGCCCAGATACTCGCCGCGTCAGAACGATGACAACCTCCAACTGTCTAGACTTGTCACAAGTAGCCGCTACCCATGACAAGGAGAAACACCATGCCAACCATCCAAAGGATCACCCCGTGCTTGTGGTTCGATGATCAAGCCGAACCGGCGGTTGCGTTTTATACCGCGATCTTTGCCAATTCCAGGGTAATCCTCGTTTCCCGCTATGGCGAAGCCGGACACGATATCCACGGCAAGTCGGCAGGCTCCGTGCTGACCGTCGAATTCGAACTCGACGGGCAGAAATTCACCGCGCTCAACGGCGGCCCGACTTTCCAGTTCAACGAAGCGATCTCGTTGCAGGTCAACTGCGAAACCCAAGCGGAAGTGGACTACTACTGGGACAAGCTGTCCGCAGGCGGGGACGAACGCGCGCAGCAGTGCGGCTGGCTCAAGGACAAATACGGCGTTTCATGGCAAGTCGTTCCGCGCGTTCTGGTCGAGATGCTCACCGACCCCGACTATCAAAAGTCGGAAAGAGCGATGACGGCCATGCTGCAGATGAAGAAAATCGACATCGAGGCGCTAAAGCGGGCATATGCGGGATAGCCCGCAAGCATTGTCCAAAGTTATCCGTGCTGGCCTGATGCTGTAATAATCATTACAATTTCAGCATTACTCTAGGAGCTATCTATGTCAGCCCTTGCACAGCTTACGCGCTCGGAAAAACTGCGCATGATGGAAGCCCTGTGGGATGATTTGGCGCACGACATAACACCTTTTCCATCTCCCGAATGGCATGGCGATGCGCTGAATGAGGCCGAGCATGCCCGCACCTCGGGCCAAGCCGATTTTATCGATTGGGAAACGGCCAAGAAAGCGTTGCGCGACGGCAAGGCATGAAAATCAATATCCTGAGCATCGCGATTCAGGATCTCGACGCAGGAAAACAGTTCTACGAACGACAACAGCAAGGCCTCGGCGTCTATTTCCTCGATACCTTGTTTTCCGATATTGACTCGCTTTTACTTCATGCCGGTATCCATCAGCAATTCTTCGGATACTACCGCGCACTCTCCAAGCGTTTTCCCTACGCCATCTATTACCGACTGAACGGCGAAATCATCGAAATCTGGCGCGCGCTGGACTGTCGGCAAAAACCTACGCGGACCGTTAAAGCGCTACAAAAAATCAATTAAAATTCAACGCAGCCGCAACGCGTTCAGCACCACCACCAGCGAACTCACCGACATCCCCAGCGCCGCCAGCCAGGGCGACAAATGCCCGGCCACCGCCACCGGCACCGCGACCAGATTGTAAGCCAGCGCCCAGACGAAGTTCTGCCGGATCACGTTCATCGTGAAGCGGCTCATATGGCGCGCGTGCAGGATTTCCATCAGGTTTTCGGACAGCAGCACGATGTCGCCCGAGGTGCGCGCCATCTGCGTGCCGCTGCCCATGGCGATGGAAACCGGCGCGCCGGCCAGCACCGGCGCATCGTTGATGCCGTCGCCGACCATGGCGACAACCGCACCCTGCGCCTGCATGTTATGCAGTTCCTCGAGCTTGCGCTCCGGTGACAGTCCACCCTGGGCCTGGGCAATGCCCAGACGGGCGGCATGCCAGGCTGCGGCTTCCGGCGCGTCCCCGCTGAGCATAGACACCTGCACGCCCTCGGCGCGCAGGCAGCCGACCAGTTCCGCGGCATGCGGCCGCGGCGCATCGGCCAGCACGAAAGTCGCCAGCGCCTGCGTCGCATCGCACAGCCAGACTACGGTCGCGCCCGGCTGGCTTTCGACAGTGGGCAGATACAAATGCGGCGTCAGCGCAGCATTGCCCAGTGTGTAGCGAATGCCGTTCACGGTGCCGGCCACGCCCTGGCCGGGCAGGTTTTGCGCGCCCTGCACCGGTTGCGGCTGGCGTTTATCCACCGCCTTGAGGAAACTCTGCGCCAGCGGGTGCTCGGACGCCTGCTCCAGGCTGGCCGCCAGTTGCAGGCATTGCGTGCGGTCCAGCGCACCGTGGGCATGCTGTTCGACCAGCATCGGCTTGCCTTCGGTTAGCGTGCCGGTCTTGTCGAACACGATATGGGTGACCCGGGCCAGCGTTTCCAGCGCATGGCCGCGCGTCAGCAGCACGCCGCGCTTGACCAGGTGCGAACCGGCGGCAGCGAACGCGGCCGGCGCTGCCAGCGACAACGCACAGGGGCAACTCACCACCAGCACCGAGAGCACGACCTCAAATAGTTTGGCGGGGTTGAAATGCCACCACGCCAGCCCTGCGACGGCAACCACCGACAGCAGCACATAAGTGAACCATGCCGCGAGCCGGTCGGCGGTTTGCGCCATGCGCGGCTTTTCGGCCTGCGCCCGGTCCAGCAGCCGCGCGATTCCGGCCAGCACGGTGTTCTCGCCGACTTCGGTGACCTTGATCGTCAGCGGACTTTGGTAATTGATGCTGCCGGCCACCACCTTGTCGCCAACTGCTTTGGGTAAAGGCCGGCTTTCGCCGGTCAGCAGCGATTCGTCGACGCTGCTGGCGCCGTCCTCCACCATGCCATCCGCGGCAATGGTTTCGCCGGGCTTGGCCAGGATCAGGTCGCCCGGCGCCAACTCCATCACCGGCACCAGCGCGCTCTGGCCGTCGGCGTCCAAGCGCGTCGCCATGGCCGGCGCCAGGCGCAGCAGGTTTTCGGCGGCCTCCACCGATTTTTCGCGCGCGTTGCGCTCCAGGAAACGCGTCACCAGCAGGAAGAAAATCAGCATGGTCAGCGTGTCGTAGTACACCACGCCCTGGTTCTGCAGCGTCGCCCACAGGCTGCCGACAAACCCCGCCAGCAGACCCAGCGTGATCGGCACATCCATGTTGACCTGGCCGCGCTTCAGCGCGATCCACGCGGACTGGTAGAACGGCAGCGCGGAATACAGCATCGCCGGCATCGTCATCAGCAGGCTGAACCAGCGCAGCAGCGCGGCGGTGGCGGCCTCCATGCCCTGCGCTGCCCCGGCGTATAGCGCCACCGCCAGCATCATCACCTGGCCCGCCGACAGCCCGGCCACCGCCAGGCGGCGGAATTCCAGCTTGCGTGTCTGCCGGCGCAGCGACTCCTGCTGCTGCACGTTGAACGGGTGCGCCTGGTAGCCCAGCTTGCGGATTTCGGCGAGGATGGCGGAGAGCTTGATGACGCTGTCGTCCCAGGATATCCGGGCGCGATGCGAGGCGTAGTTGACGCTGGCTTCCTTGATGCCCGGCAGCTGCTTGAGGTGGCGTTCGTTGAGCCAGATGCAGGCAGCGCAGGTGATGCCTTCGAGGATCAGCGAAGCCTGCTTGAGATGCGCACCCTCCTCGCGGACGAAACTTTTCTGCACCTCGGGATGATCATAGAGTTCCAGCTTGCGCAGTTCGTCAGGCACCAGATCCTCGGCCGTCCTCGGCATCTCGGTACGGTAGCGGTAATAATCGTCGAGGCCGTTGTCGACGATGGCCTGCGCCACCGCCAGGCAACCATGGCAGCACAGGCTGCGCGGCTCATGCAGGATATCGATGCTGAAATCGACTGGTTCCGGGACAGGCAGACCGCAGTGGTAGCAGGATGACGCCACGGTCACGGGTAAAACTCTATTCGGAGACGGTGATCGGCTGTTGCATCAGGTAGCTATCCTGGCCGCGCTCGATATAAATTTCTGCGATCCAGTTGCCGGCATCGGCAAGGCTGGTCTGAATGCCGTAGCTGCCGCTGCCTTGAGCGGTCAGCTCCAGCCGGCGGTCGTCCGCGCTGTTGGCCATGCGCCATAAATCCAGGGTGACCTTGGCGCTGTCCACTGCATGGCCCTGCTTATCCTTGACGCTTACCAGTACCGCCGCAGGCTTGTTTTCGCGCAAGGCATCGAATCCCTTTACTTCGACTTTCCACCCCAGGTTGCGCTGCTGCTCGAGGCGCTGCAAATGCGGCTCATAAAGCTGGTTGCGTTCGTGCGGCACCGCGCCAGGAAAGCCTGTATGCATGGCTTGATGCCCGGGCATGACCCACTTCGCCAGTTGATCCGGCAGGCCGTTCATCGCAATCGATAGAAACCCGGCCATCAGCACCGCAAGCACAATGAAGAAAGCAATCAGCAACCGGGGGGCCCAATGCATGGATTCCTTCTTGCGCTGCATGTTGCCGAACACGCCCAGCACCGCCGCCGTAACCATGAATACCACGAGGTGGATCGCCAGCACATCGCCGCCGACACCTCTGCTCATGCTGAAGCCGAGATACGCCAGGAACGGTAGCGCGGCGGAAAGAATAGCGCTCCAATAATGTGACAGGCCCAGGCGGCGTGCCAGGAAAAATAGCGCGATGACGGCCAGCAGGCCGCCGAATAGGGTTTCGGTGAAAGACATCAGCAAACCTCGGCGTTATTGATGGCCGGTTTCATCATGATGCTCCTGATGCTCGGCGTAGAAATTGACCTTGCGCACAACCGCCTGGTCCGGTGTGGCGCGGGCATGAATCACGAACTCGAACTCGCGAGTTTTTTCGGCCAGATGCTCGTCCAGGTCGACCTTGACCGCCAGTTTGACATCCTTGCCGGCACGGATAATCGCGGGATTAGCTCCCGCGCCTATTGCCAGCGCGCTTTCCGGAATACCGCGCACCTTGAGCTCGTAGGTTTCCTCGCGCTCGGTCTTGTTGACGATATGCACTTCATAGCGGTTGCGTATTTTCTCGTCCGACAAGTGCACATACAGCGGCTGGCGCACCTGCTGGATGCGTACTTCCACATCGCTGCGCGTGCCTATGCTGAAAACCAGCGCCGAGGTCATGACCAGCAAGGCCAAGGCATAGCCGATCACCTTGAGGTTTTTCCACTTCAGGTGGGGTTTGGCCGGTGTTTCGCTCCTCAGGTTGCGTTCCGAATCGTAACGGATCAGGCCGCGTTTCCAGCCTCGCGAATCCATGATGGTATTGCAGGCGTCTATGCACAGGCCGCAGGAGATGCACTGGTATTGCAAGCCTTTGCGGATATCCACGCCGGTCGGGCACACCTGCACGCAGAAACCGCAATCTATGCAGTCGCCGTGGCCTTTGGCCTGGCGCTCTTCCTGCGTGCGCAAGCCTTCGATCGGGATCGCCCGGCCCGCGCTGCCTTCGCCGCGCCGCGTATCGTAGCTGGGCGCCAGCGTATCCTGCTCGTACATCACGCTCTGGAAACGCGCGTAAGGACAAACATAAATACAGATCTGTTCGCGCGCCAGGCCGCCGGCGACATAGGTACACAGGCCCAGCACGACGACCGCGAAATACCCGGTGGGGTGCGCCTGGCCGCTGAAGAAATCGGCAAAGAACTGCGGCGCGAAGGTAAAGTAGGCGACGAAGGTGAAGCCTGTCCATAATCCGACCAGTATCATCGCCGCATGGGAACCGCCGATCTTGAGTATCTTTTCCGGATTCCATGGCTGCTTGGCAAGCCGCATGCGGGCCGGACGTTCGCCCTGAATCATGTGTTCGATGAACATATAACAGTCCATCCACAGCGTCTGGAAACAGAAATAGCCGCACCATGCCCGCCCGATCAGGCCGGTGACGAAAAACAGCAATACCGCGGCGATGAATAGCAGCAACGCCAGCCAGAAAATATCCTGCGGATAGACCACCAGATCGAAAATGAAAAAGCGGCGCGACTCCAGGTCGAACATCACCGCCTGGCTGGCTGCGCTGCTGCGCTGCCAGGGCAGCCACGGCAAGGCAAAGAACACCGTATATGCCAGCACCAGTACGGCAGTCTTGAAATTCCTGAACTTGCCCTTGACCGAGCGCGTATAGATGGGAATGCGCTTCTGGTACAACGACCCTGTTTCCGACATAACTTTGTTGAATCCTAAAAGAGCAAAGGCCCACGTTCGAACGCGAGCCTTTGCATAAGTTTCTTAAGACTACCGATGCTGGCGATAATTATTTGCCGCCGCCCAGCGTGTCGTGCACATACACCGTCAGCACCTTGATCTGTTCCGGCGTCAAACGACCGCTCCAGACCGGCATCTTGCCGCGGCTCACGCCGCCCGTGATGACTTTGCGCACCTCGTCGAGCTTGCCTTCCGCGGTGCTTTGGCCCGGCACGTCGGCCCACAGCCAGATCCTGTCGGTGAGGTTGGCCGAACCGATGTCCTGATTGCCCTTCGCATCGGGGCCGTGGCAGACCACGCAGCCGCCTTCGTTATGAAAAATCGCATCGCCGGCCTTTGCGGCCTGCGCATCATGCGGCTCGCCGGACAGGCTCAGCACGTAATTGGCAACCTGGTTGATCTTGTCGTCGGACAGTACGCCCTTGAAAGCAGGCATCATGCCGTTGCGGCCGCCAGAGATGGTCTGCTGGATCTTGTCGTAGCTGCCGCCATAGATCCAGCTGTCGTCCACCAGGTTGGGCGCCAGCCCCAGCTTGCCTTGGCCGCCGGCCTGGTGGCAGGCTGCACAGTTGTCGGAAAACAGCGTCTTGCCGGAAGACTGCACGAACTGCATCAGTTCGGCATCCTTGGGGATCTGGTCCAGCGGCGTGGCCGCCACCTTGACGATGTATTTCTTCTGCGCCGCCTGCGCTTCGTTCATTTCCGCCATCAGCTTGGAGCGCATGTTCCAGTGGGTGGTCTTCTGCACTTCCTTGCCGTCCGTAGTTCTGGCCGTATAGCTGATGGTATTGCCCACACCCTTGGTAAACGTCTTGCCGATCGGCCAGGCCGGGTAAAGCACCCAGTAGATAACGGCAAACACAATGGTGAGATAAAACGTCCACAGCCACCAGTTGGGCAGCGGATTAGTCGCTTCCTGAAGGTCGTCATCCCAGACATGGCCGGTAGTTGGTACGTTTTGCTTTTGATCTTGACTCATGATTACGATCCCTTAAATCTGCATTAGTCGTCTTGCAACGGAATGTTCTTGTGGCTTTCCAGCCTCATGCCACGCTGGCTGCTACCGAACAGGTAGAACAGGATCATGCAGAACACGGTGAAGAAGATCACCAGCGCCAGCGGCTTGGTGTTTTCAAACCTGGTAAACCACATTAACCATTCCATACGGCATATTCCCCTTAGCGGAATTTGACGAAATAGTCGTCATCGAACTGCTTGAAATCGACCATCGTGCCCAGCACTTGCAGATAGGCGACCAGCGCATCCATTTCGGTGACGTCGTTCGGGTTGTTGTCGTAGTTGCCAGTTGCGGCCTGCTGGCGCAGGTTGGCTTCGGCATCTTCGATGCGCAGGGTCTTGGCGACATTCTCTCCAAACGTTGCGACATTCTGTTTGTATTCCGCCTCGCCCTTGGAATACGGCACACCGGTCACGCGCAGCGCAGCCAAGCGCAAACTGACGTCAGACGTATCCAGCGGTGTTTTGAGCAGCCAGGGATAGTTGGGCATCACCGATTCCGGCACCATGGAGCGCGGCGCGTTCAAGTGCTGCACGTGCCAGTCATTGGAATACTTGCCGCCGACGCGCGCCAGATCGGGGCCGGTGCGCTTGGAGCCCCATTGGAACGGGTGGTCGTACTTGGATTCCGCCGCCAGCGAATAATGTCCATAGCGCAGGGCCTCATCGCGGAACGGGCGTATCATCTGCGAGTGACACAGATAGCAGCCCTCGCGCACATAGATATCCCGCCCACGCAGTTCCAGCGGTGAATAAGGGCGGACCATATCCTTGCCGTCCGCGGTCTTGACGCTTTCCACCGTGTCCTTGATGAAGAACAGCGGCACAATTTCAACCAGGCCGCCGACGCTGATGGCCAGCATCGTGAACACCAGCATCAGACCCAGGTTGCGTTCTATCTTATCGTGTTTCATTTCAGCTCCAGTAATCTCGACTTGTCCGTTCAGGCGGCGGCAACGGCAGCATTGGCCGGGATCGCGCTGCCCTGCTTGATGGTCTTGTACATGTTGTAGCACATGAGCACCATGCCGGAGAGGAAGAACACCCCGCCCAGCGCGCGCATCACATAGAACGGATGCATTGCGGCAACAGACTCGACGAACGAATACTGCAGGTTGCCGAAGTCATCGAAAGCGCGCCACATCAAGCCCTGCATGATGCCGGAGATCCACATCGAGGTGATGTACAGCAGGATACCGATGGTCGCCAGCCAGAAATGCACGTTGATCAGCTTGTTGTTGTAGATTTGCGTATTCCACAGGCGTGGAACCATGTGATAGAAAGCGCCGAAGGTAATCATTGCCACCCAGCCCAGCGCGCCGGAGTGGACGTGGCCGATGGTCCAGTCGGTGTAATGGGACAGCGCATTGACGTCCTTCAGCGACATCATCGGGCCTTCGAAGGTGGACATGCCGTAGAACGACAGCGACACGATCAGGAAGCGCATCACCGGGTCGGTACGCAGCTTGTCCCAGGCGCCGGACAACGTCATGATGCCGTTGATCATGCCGCCCCAGGAAGGCAGCAGCAGCATGATGGAGAAAGTTGCGGCCAGGGTCGAGGTCCAGTCGGGAATCGCGGTCCAGTGCAGGTGGTGGGTACCCGCCCACATGTAGAGGAAGATCAGCGCCCAGAAGTGGACGATGGACAGACGGTAGGAATACACCGGACGCCCGGCCTGCTTGGGCACGAAGTAGTACATCATGCCGAGGAAGGCGGCGGTGAGGAAGAAGCCCACCGCGTTATGGCCGTACCACCACTGCGTCATTGCATCCTGCGCGCCGGCAAACAGGCTGTAGGATTCCAGCGAGAACAGGCTTAACGGCACCGCAAGATTGTTGAAGGTATGCAGCAGAGCGGTCGCCAGGATGAACGCCAGGTAGAACCAGTTGGCGACGTAGATGTGCTCCTGCTTGCGCTTCATCAGTGTACCGATGAACACCGCCATGTAAGATACCCATACCACCTCGATCAGCAGATCGATCGGCCAGCACATTTCGGCATATTCGCGACCTTGGGAATAGCCCAGCACGTCGCCGAGCGCCGCCAGCACGATAATCGTCTGCCAGCCCCAGAAGGTGAAATTCGCCAGCCCGCCGCCGAACAGCCGCGCCTGACAGGTACGTTGGACAATGTAGTAGGAAGTAGCGAACAGCGCGCTGCCACCAAAACCGAAAATTACGGCGCCGGTATGGACCGGGCGTAAACGGCCGAAAGTGATATAGGGAATATCAAAGTTAAGAAACGGAAATGCGAGTTCGGAGGCTATATAGACCCCTACCAGCATTCCGACCACCCCCCACACCAGGGTCATTATGGCGAATTTTCTGACAATATCATAATCGTATTGCTCATTCGCCGCGACACTCACCGTTGCCATTCCCTCACTCCTTTTAAGACTCAAATCTTCAACCATACGTCACAAAATCTGCGGCGAGTTGGCGAATCCAGAAAATCTGTAAGTATATGCCAAGCACCACCGCCTCGAAAAGCGTGCCTTATTCGTCCAGCAACAGCTTGAAATCATGGGCGATATCAAGAGGTTTTTGCCCGAAATTCAGATAAACGCGCAAATTGCCTTTCTTGTCAAATATATAGACCCCACCACTGTGGTCCAAGCTATATCCCGCCTTTGACGCCGACTCCTGTCTGGAGTAGAAAATTTTAAAATCCTGCGCCACTTTCTTTGTGCCCGCTTCATCGCCCCGCAATCCGATAAAGCCCGGATCGAACGACGGCACGTAGTGCCTGAGCACTTCCGCAGTGTCGCGCGCCGGATCGAGCGTGACGAACAACACCCGCACCGACTTGCTGCGAGCGCCCAATAATCTGGTGGCCTTGGCCAGATCCGCCATCGTCGTCGGACAGACATCCGGGCAGTGGGTGTAGCCGAAGAACAGCGCCACCACATCGCCCTTGAAATCCGACAAATGCCGCAACTGCCCGTTATGGTCGACCAAGCCAAGATCGTCACCCAGCCTGGCACCACTGACATCCGTGCCGACAAACGGGGCAGCGGAACTTTGCTGCTTGGCCGAGCAACCCAGCAGGCCGCACAGCAGGATGACCAAAACCAAACTCCGCATCTACGCCTCTCCTTAGCGCCGTATCTCGAAAAATCCCCCACCGGCGCTTGGTGGGGGAAAGGCAACATCAAGGAGATGCATTAAAACATAATTTATGCCGTCAGAACTTTTTGCCTACCCCCACGCTAATGACCCAAGGGTCGATATCGAGACTGTCGATCTTCTGGTAGCCGGTCTTGCCCAGGATAGGCGCGTTCAATTTGACATCGGTATCGAACCAGATCTTCTTGACGTCGAAATTCACCAGCCACTTGTCTTGCAGATTGACGTCGAAACCCGCCTGAATTGCCGGGCCCCAGCTATTGCGGTCAATGCGGATCGGCAAATTACCGACCGTGCCATGCCAGGTCAGGCCATTATCCATTGCGCGGACATAAGACAAACCTGCTCCGACATAGGGATCAAAAGTCTGATCCGGCATGAAGTGCCATTGGACGGTCAGGGTGGGAGGCAAAAGATTTACGCTTCCCAACCCACGCTTCGTCTGGAGACCACCAGACCCGGAAACGCTGACATCATGGCGTGTACCCAATGCCAGGATCAGCTCGGCCGCAATGTTCTTGGTGATGTAGTAGGAGAAATCCAGTTCTGGAATGGTATTGCTATCCACTCTCAGTTCGGCACCGGCACTTCCATACACGGCAGCCGCAGTACCGGCACCGTATGTCCTGTCGGTTTGCGTGCCAAGTCGGCTGTCTTCATCCGGTGCAACATGCGTTGCTCGCAAGCGCACCACGATATCGCCGGCTTCCGCCATAGCCAACACAGGAGCGAAGGCTGCTGCCACAGCCAATGCCAACATTGTTTTTTTCATCCCATAGCCTCCATTAATCTTCGAAAAAACCCATTAATAAACTTAAATTTTCAAGGGGCATTCTATATCAAAGGATATAGATGTATAAATACCATTAAATATGTATTTTCATTACCGGAAACATGGTAATTAACAGTCCAGGCAAAACGATTGAAGAGGCCAGGTATGAATAAAACGCCGGTGCATCCGGTAAAGTCAGTTTGTGACAATACCTTTGCGGACGGCATATTTGGTGAGTTCGGCCACGCTGTGCAGATTGAGCTTGCGCATGATATTGCGGCGATGGACGTCTACCGTGCTGGTGGCGATATGCAGACGGACACCTATCTCATACGAGGTTTTGCCATCGGCCAGCAGGGCCAGCACTTCGTGCTCGCGCCGCCCCAGCTGTTCATTCTCGCCCGCCCCCTTTCTTCCTCTCACGCCGTCGATTACCACAGCGGCGATTTCGGGAGAAAGATAGGTTTTTCCCGCCGCCACTTCGCGAATTCCACGCAGCAGCTCATCACCACCGGCCGACTTGGCGACATAGCCGCTGGCCCCGGCTTCCAGCATCTGCATCACGATGCGGCGATCGAAAAAAGTGGATAAGGCCAACACCTTGATATCAGGATTTTCGGCATGCAGGCGCCGGGTCGCCTCTATCCCACCCATATCCGGCATACCGATATCCATCACGACGATCCTCGGCATCGTTTCCTTGGCGATACGCAAGGTTTCCATGCCATCGCTGGCCTCGGCCACAACGGAAATATCGGCTTCGCGCTCAAGCACGGAGCGCAATGCTTCGCGCAGAATCTTGTGATCGTCCGCCAGCATCACATCTATGGTCATTGCAATTCCCCGGTCAAGATCGTTTCGGCTACGATGGTAGTGCCGCGCCCCGGCACGGACTCTATTCTCAGCTGGCCGCCAATTGCCTCGGCCCGCTCGCGCATCGACAACAGACCCAGTCCGGGCTTGTCGCCGTCGACGCCCAGCCTGGTCACATCAAAACCTTCGCCGGTATCCGCAATCGAAAATATCACGCGCCTGGCGGTGATCTCCAGCGCTATCGTCACCAATTTTGTTTTGGCATGCTTGGCGCAGTTGGTCAGAGCCTCCTGCGCAATGCGGAACAGGGCGATTTCGATCTGGGCGGGCAGACGGATGCGTCGGCCAATTTCCTTCACCTCGATGGCAATTCCGGTGCGGCGCTCAAACTTTTCCCCGAATTCTTCCAAAGCCGGCAGCAAACCGACATAGTCTAACGTAGCGGGGTGAAGATCGGCGCTGATGTCGCGCGCGCACACCATGGTGTCCTCGACCAGCGCCACGCAATCGGCCACGCGGTCGGCCGTTTCGGTATCGATATCGGATGAAGCGGCATTCTCCATGAGGCGCAGGTTGAGACCGATGGCGGTGAGATTGGACCCTATCCTGTCGTGAAGCTCCCCCGCCAACCGGCGCCGCTCTACCTCCTGCACCTCGATCAGCCTGTGTGTCATGTCGCGCAGCCGAGTGTTGGCGCTGGTCAGCTCCGCGGTGCGCTCGTTGACGCGCTGCTCCAGCACATTGTTAAGCCTGCGGATCTCCTCCTCGATCTGTTTACGCTCGGTAATATCCTGGTTGACGGCAACGAAATTGCATATCTCGCCCACCGCATTCTTGACCGGCGCGATCACCAGTTCGTCGTAATAAAGGCTGCCGTCCTTGCGGCGGTTCACGATTTCTCCGCGCCACACCTTGCCGGCCAAAATCGTCCGCCACATCGTTTCGTAAAAACCGCGGCCGTACATTCCGGACTTCATCAAGCCGCCGGACCGCCGGCCCAAAGCCTCCTCGCGACGATACCCGGTGAGCCTTTCGAACGCCTGATTAACCCATTCCACCCGTGAATTCGGGTCGGTAATGATCACGCAGTTGCCGACGGCTTCCAATGCGGAAATCAGCAAGTGATCGCGATCGCGGGCGGCCTTTCCCTCGGTGATGTCCTCTACCTGCACCATGATGTAATCGATATCGCCGTGGCTGTTGCGGATGCTACGTACGGAAAGGCGGGTATAGACCAGATGGCCGTCCTTATGCACGAACCGTTTGTCCGTCGTATAACTATCGATTTCACCCTTCCGCAGGCGGTCGGACTGCGCCATATCCGCAGCGAGATCTTCGGCATAAATCAGCCGTTCCCAGGCCAGACGCATCAGTTCGTCGCGCGCATAGCCAAGGATTTGGCACAGGGTGTCGTTGATCTTGATCCAGCCTTTCTCCACATTGGTGGTAGCCATTCCCACCATGGACCGCTCGAAATAAGTTCGAAAATGCTCCTCGCTGTCTCTCAACTCCCGGGTCATCGCGGTGGCGTGCGCGAGCGCACGCGCGCGCGCGGTGACCAGCAACCAGCCCAGCAGCGTCAGCATCAGGCTCAAGACGATGCCGACAAACGCTACGAGCTGCGGTTTTTCCTTGTTAAGACGCGCCTCGAATGCCGGCAGGGAGCTCACCACCAGGGTCCAGGGATGCCCGGCAACCGTAATGGTTTTGATACTTCTAAGGCGTGGGACGCCCGGTTTTTCTCCTACCGGTACCCCATCGTCATCATACATCCGCGCATTTTCCGTCGCCGCATCGCCGTCATAAATTTCGAAATCCAGCTCTGAAGCATGTTTTTCATTGATGCCGGCCATCGCGTCGCCGATGCGAACCGGGACATATACCCAGCCGAGGATATTGGCGCGTCGCGCTGCAGCCGTATCGTGCGGCTGATCTTGCCCATAGACCGGAACCAGCAGCATAAAGCCCGGCTGCATCTTGCCGCCGGCTTTGCGCGCAAAGGTGACTTTGCTGGAAATAATGACGCTGTCCGAATCCCGGGCCGGCATCAGCGCCAACCGCAAGGTTGGATCGCTATGCAGCGTGCGCTCCAGAAGGCGAATGCTTTCGCCGGTAAAAGTCTCAGCCTGGCCGACGGGTATGAAAATTTCCTGCCCTTTGGGAAGATTGCTGGGCCGGTTCCGCATTTCCGCTGACACCGGCACATAGCCCACGCCCAGCATTCCCGGATAACGTTCGGCGAGGCGCAGCGCGGTTACATAACGGCGCAATGCATCCTCTTCGACGCTTCCCGAACTGGCGAACAACCCCTGCACGCCCCTCAGCACCTGTTTATAGGCTGCCACTCGGCGCTCGATCAGGCCCAGGGTTTCATCTGCGCTAAAATCGAAAAGGGTCTGAAGATTCTGGGCAGCATCGTGGCGCGCGCTCTGCCATAACCCATAGGTTACGCACAATGAAACCGCGAGCGTCAGTGCGGAGAGAACCGGCGCCCCAAGCCAGCCGGGTAAACTGCGAAAAGAGAAGAAGTCAGCGGTAGCCATGGCATTGATGCGACACCCTGCCTCGGTAAGCCGGGGCAAGCTTGCGCATCATATCAAACCTGAAAGGTTACCATTTTTCCTGAAAAACAGCTGCAAAGACCAGTCCCATGACGTGGGCATAACAACTTGAATGCCGCCGCCGGCTAAACAGGAATGCGGAAATAGTGATCGAGCAGCAATGCCGCGAACAGCAGGGTCAGATACAGGATCGAGTAGCGGAAAGTGCGCCGCGCGAGAGCGTCGCTGTATTCGCGATAGATGCGTACCGCATAAACCAGGAAAATCGCGTCCAGCACTGCTGCGGACACCAGGTAAATCCACCCGCTCATGCCGCTGCCGGTGGGCATCAATGTCACGGCGACGAGAATGATCGTGTACAGCAGGATATGCAAGCGCGTGAACTCCTCGCCATGGGTCACCGGCAGCATCGGCAAACCCGAATTGGCGTATTCATTGCGGCGATAGAGCGCCAGGGCCCAGAAATGCGGCGGGGTCCAGGCAAAAATGATCAAAAACAGAATCAAGGCTTCCGGCGAAATCGCATTGGATACCGCTGCCCAGCCCAGTATCGGCGGCATCGCGCCGGACGCTCCGCCGATGACGATATTGAGCGGCGTGGCGGGTTTGAGAAACACGGTATAGATCACCGCGTAGCCGAGAAAGGTGCCGAACGTCAGCCACATCGTCAACGGATTGACGTATGAATAAAGAATTCCCAGACCCAGCGCGCCGACGACGGTTGCAAAAACGGCCGTCTGCACCGAGCTCACCTGACCGGTAGGCAGCGGCCGGCTGCGGGTGCGTGCCATCAGCGCATCTATTTTCTGTTCGATCAGGCAATTGAACGCAGCCGCGGCACCGGATGCCAGCGCGATGCCGATGGTCGCAGCCACCAGCAAATCCAGCGGCGGCATGCCGGGTGTGGCCAGGAACATACCGATCAGCGCGGTAAAAACGATCAGCGCAGTCACACGCGGTTTGCACATCAAGAAGAAACTGCGACAGTTGATGCTTAAACGCTGCAGGTTCATGGTGATCGTAGCGCTGGTCATGGAGAGCCTCCCCTAAGCAATTTTGAGTTTATCACCACCAGCGCAGCAAGCAACAGCGCCGCGCCGGCATTGTGGGCCACCGCGATGGGCAATGGCAGGCTGAATACGACATTACTGACCCCAAGCCCTATTTGCACCAGCAGCAAGCCGAGCAGGCCGATTCCCAGCGGCCGCAGCCCCGGTGCATGCAGCAGCCGGCTGCCGAGCCAGCCCAGATAGATAAAAACCGCGAGCGCTCCGATACGGTGAGTGACGTGAATGGCCGTCAGCGCATCCATCGATAGTCGGCTGCCATCAGTGTTCATGCCGAGCTCGCGCGCCAGGTGGAAAGCACTGGGGAAATCCATGCTGGGCCACCATGCCTCGTGGCAGGACGGAAAATCGGTACAGGCCAGCGCCGCGTAGTTGGAACTGGTCCACCCTCCCAGCGCGATCTGGCACCCCAGTACGGCGAGACCGAGCATGGCCCATGGCGCCAGTTGCAGGCTGTCCGGGGTCGAGGCCAGCCAGCGCGAGCTTGCTAGCCATACCAATAGTGCAAGCGTAGCCATGCCGCCGAGCAAGTGCAGGCTGACGATCGCCGGCTTGAGCAGCAGGGTCACCGTCCACATGCCCAGTACGGCCTGGAAAGCGACCAACGCCAGCAACAGCGTCGGCACGGCAGGCGAGGCGGCAAGACGTCCGCGACCGCGCCAGGCGGTGAAGCAGATCGCGGCGATCAGCAATCCCAGCGTGCCGGCAAAATACCGGTGCACCATTTCCTTCCAGGCTTTATGCGCTTCCAGCGGCTTGGCCGGATACGCCTGCTGCGCGGCCTCGCTGTGAGGCACCGTCAAATGGCCGTAGCAGCCGGGCCAGTCGGGACAGCCCAGGCCGGCGTCGGACAAGCGCACATAAGCCCCCAGCACGACGGCAACCAGGGCCAGCAGCGCCGCCGCCAGCACCAGCCGGTCATAGCGCCGTTGGATTACGTCCCGCTGCATCACCTTCAGCCCGTCCATGAATAGGTCAACACCCGCACCAAATCCTTGCGCATGCCATAGGGGTCCGCACCGCGTGGGTAACTCATCATCAGATGTCCCATCGGATCGACCAGATAGACACGTTCACCACTGGCGGCCTGGCTATGCGACAGATTGAATTGCGTCGTCAAAGCGGCCGCATCCGGCAGCACGATCAGATCGGGATAGTCCCGCTGCACCTGCCGCAGCTGGCTCACCTGATCTGTGGGCACGGCGCCGGCGATCAGCCATACGCGCTCTATACGGTCTATTTCCTTGGCCAGCGACGCATGCAGTTGGCGCATCGTATGCAGCGCATCACGACAGTTTTGATCGCAGGTAGCAGCGGTGATGTAAACCATATGCCATTTGCGATGCCAATCCGGTGCTGTGAATGGTTTATTCCCGGCCGTATTCAGCAGCGGGAAATCCAGCGCGCGCGAAGGTTGCATCAGTTCGCCGTGGCTCTTGCCGCCCGGACGCCAATCCGCGCTATGCAATATCACCACACCCAGCACCGGGAGCGCGAACACCAGCACCAGCATCACCAGCATGAAACGGCCTTTGCGCTGTTCGCTCATGGGCTTTTTCTTTTCAGGTTGACGAACAGCCAGATCAATGCCAACGCCACCGAGAAGCCCCACCACTGCCATGCATAGCCGATATTGGTTTCGATTCTTTCGGCGGGCTTTGGCCAGTTGCGCGCAAAACCGCCTGCCGCACTGGCGGCATCCAGCCGCACCACGAAGGGCAGCACGGCAAACGGTACCGATTTGGCGTAGCGGCTTATATCCATATTCTGCCAGAGCAACTGCCAGCCGCCGGATTGCACGGGCGGACTCAATTCATAAAACTTGGTTGACGGCACCCAGGCAAATCCTTCCACCTCGACAGTTCCTTTGGGCGTTTCGATCTGCGGCAGTCGACTGCGGTCTCCCATCGGAATCCAGCCTCGGTCCACCAGCACCAGCGTGTTGCTGCCTTCGGCGCGGAAAGGGGTAATCACGTGATAACCCGCATTTTCATTATCCACCTGGTTATCCAGCCATATCTGATAGCGCGGCTCGTATTCGCCTTTGCTGCGAACACGGCGATAGCGCCATTGTTCAATATTGGCGACCGTTTCCGGCAATGCCGCCGGAGCTTCTTGCAGGCGCAGATCGAAAGCCGCTTGCAGCGCCATTTTCTGCTGCGCTTTTCCGTACTGCCAGAAGCCGAGCTTGACCATGCCGATGATGAGCAGCACGGCGGCGATGGTAGGCATCAACTGGGGACGGAATTGATATTTCACGGGTTCTAATTGCCAAGCCTCCGGGGGAGCAGCATAATCGAACAACTTTTACGCGAGGTTCATTATGCTGACCAAAATAATCATTCTGATCATGCTGGCGCTGATACTCGCCAGCCTGTTCTCGGCCCTGTTTTACATGATGAAGGACAAGGGCCGCGGCGAGCGCACCGCCAGGGCATTGACGCTGCGCATTTCATTATCAATCGCGCTGTTCATCTTGCTGCTGATCGGTTTCAAGCTGGGGCTGATCGGCCAGCCGCACGCATAAGAAAGACGATGCTTTTCGGCATCGCCCTTCACTCATTCGGCTGTTACAGCCAGTACACCAGCACGAACAGCAACAGCCAGACCACGTCCACGAAGTGCCAGTACCAGGCCACCCCTTCAAAAGCGAAGTGGTGGTCGGAAGTGAAATGACCTTTCATGCTGCGCAGCAGAATCACGATCAGCATGATGGTGCCCAGCGTGACGTGAAAGCCGTGGAAGCCGGTCAGCATGAAGAATGTCGCACCGTAAGCGCCGGTTCCCAGCGTCAACCCCATCTCGGTATAAGCATGGTGATATTCGAACGCCTGCAGGCACAGGAAGGTGATACCCAGCGCGACCGTCAACGCCAAGCCGGCGATCAGCTGCGTGCGGTTATTTTTGAGCAAGCCCCAGTGCGCCCAGGTCACCGTAGCACCGGAGGAGAGCAGAATCAGCGTATTGATCGCCGGAATACCCCAGGCCGCCATCGGCGTAAACCTGGGCACGTCGTAAGCATGTCCCAGCACCGTTCCGCCAGGGCCGGCCGAAGGCCAGGCATCGGTAAAGCCCTTGTACATCGTGAAGTCCTGGTCGAAGCTGGCCAGTTCCGGTATCGCGATGCTGCGCATGAAAAACAGCGCGCCGAAGAAAGCCGCAAAAAACGCCACTTCGGACGAGATGAAGACGATCATGCCGATGCGAAACGATCTGTCTTCCCATTTCTTGTATTCGCCGCTTTCGCTCTCGCTGATGATGCGGCCGAACCAACCGTACAACACATACAGCACGCACAGCAAACCCAGCAGCATCATCCAGCCGCCAGGCGCGTAACGGTTGATATTCAAGACAAACCCGGACGTCAGCAGCAAGAGCCCGGTCGAAAGAATGAACGGGTACGGGCTTGGATTAGGCACGTAGTAATGTTGCACTTCAGTCGCCATGCTTAATACTCCTCTTCGGTTTTATGTTCAGTTTTCCCGCCGCTGGCTCCCTGTTCCACCGGCTGGTCCTTGCCTTGCTGTTCAAGCATCCATCAAGACGGCATGTTTAATCCGTCGTTTGCTTCACCGCACTATAGAACGCATATGACAACGTAATGGTTTCTATGTTTTTCGGTAGGTCCGGGCTGACGAAAAACGTCAGCGGCATTTCCTTCGTTTCCCCCGGCTTCAATGCCTGGCGTTGAAAGCAGAAGCACTCTATCTTCTTGAAATAAAGCGAAGCCTGCCCGGGGCTCACGCTGGGAATCGCCTGCCCGACCACAGCCCGGTTGGCGACATTCTTGGCTACATACGTCGCCAATTCAATCTGGCCGGGATGCACCTTCATGCTGGCCTGCCTGGGGTAAAAGTCCCATGCCAGCCCGGGCATGACATTGCTGGTGAATTCCACCGTGATCCAGCGCGACTGGTCCACTTTCATGGACTTCGACGCCTGCTCAGCCGTTCCTTTTGTCTTGCCGTTAAAGCCCGTCACCTGGCACATCACGTTGTAAAGCGGCACCAGAGCGATGGTGAATAATATTGCTCCGGCAATCACCCACAGCAACTTCACTACCAGACGACGGTTGGCTGCATCCTTGTCTGCACTGTCTTTCATCAGCGTATCACCACCAGCACCGCGAGTAGATACCATACCAGCGCGGACACTCCGAGAGCCACCGCCAGTCTGACGCTGCGCTTCTGCTGTTGCCGGTCATTCATACATGATGGGCGGACGCTTGCACACCCGCCACTCAAACTGTTACTTGACTACAGGCTGTTCCGTGAAGCTATGGTACGGCGGCGGCGATGGCAGCGTCCATTCCAGGCCCTCCGCGCCCTCCCATGGCTTGTCGGCAGCCTTCTCGCCGTTGCCGCGCACACACATGATGATGTTGTAGACAAAAATCAGCTGCGATAATCCAAGCACGAAAGCCGCAATCGACGAGATCATGTTGAACTCGGCGAACTGCAGCGCGTAGTCCGGAATACGGCGCGGCATGCCGGCCAAGCCCAGGAAGAACTGCGGAATGAAAGTCATGTTGAAGGCGATTGCGGTCAGCCAGAAGTGCAGCTTGCCCAACTTCTCGTTAAACATGCGGCCCGTCATTTTCGGCAGCCAGTAGTACACGCCCGCCATCACGCCCATGATGCCACCGGCAAACAGCGTGTAGTGAAAGTGCGCCACCACGAAATAGGAGTGGTGATATTGCGCATCCGCGGCGACATCCGCCAGCACCAGCCCGGTCAAGCCACCGATGCCGAACAGGATGACCCAACCTGTGGCAAACAGCATCGGAGTTTCGAAGCTCATCGAGCCTTTCCACATATTGGCGATCCAGCAAAAGAACAGCACCGCCAGCGGCAGCGAGATCGACATCGTGCTGTACATGAAATACAGCAAGGCCGGAACCGGCATGCCCACGGTGAGGAAATGGTGCGCCCATACCACGACAGACAGGACGCCGATGGCCCAGAAGGAATAGACCTGCGCCTTGTAGCCATAAATAGGCTTGCGAGAAAACGCCGAAATGATGTGCGGAATGAAACCCCATACCGGCAGCAGCAGGATGTACACCTCGGGATGGCCGAAGAACCAGAACAGGTGCTGGAACAGAATAGGGTCGCCGCCGCCGGCCGCATCGAAGAAATGCGTGCCGAAATGGCGGTCGGTCAGCAGCATGGTCACCGCCCCCGCCAGCACCGGGATGGTGGCGATCAGCAGGAAAGCGGTAATCAGCCAGCCCCATGCGAACAGCGGCATCTTGAACAGCGTCATGCCGGGCGCGCGCATGTTGAAAATAGTGACGATAATGTTGATCGAACCCAGCACCGAGGAAATTCCCAGCAGGTGAATCGAGAAAATGGCGAAGTCCACACCTATTCCGCCCTGCACCGACAGTGGCGCATAAAGCGTCCAGCCGGTGGCCACGGCACCGTCACCGATACCGAACAATGCCAGCGTGAATGGCGCGGTAAGCAAGATCGCCGCCGGCGGCAACAGCCAGAAACCCCAGTTGTTCAGGCGCGGCAGCGCCATATCCGGCGCGCCGAGTTGCAGCGGCAGCAGCCAGTTGGCGAAACCGGTCGCGGCAGGCATCAGCGCGGCGAAAATCATCACCAGCGCATGCACGCCGATCAACTGGTTGAAAAACTCCGGTTTCATCAGTTGCAGGCCGGGCTGGAACAGTTCGGCGCGCACCCCGAGAATCATGGCACCACCCACCAGAAACATGATCAGCGAAAACGTCAGGTACATCGTACCGATGTCCTTGTGGTTGGTGGTGGTCAGCCAGCGCATGATCCCGGAAGGATGATGAGCATGGTGATCGTCGTGAGCGTGTACGTCGGTTGCAGTTGTCATTTCACTCTCTCCTCTATGCTCCAGACCTTAGCGCAATGCCTTGACCTGTGCCGGTTGTACCATATCTCCAAGATTGTTGCCGAAGGAATTGCGCTCGTAGGTAACCACAGCGGCGATGTCCACGTCGTTCAGCACGCCTTTCCAAGCCGGCATCACGTTCTTGCCGTTGAATACGCGGTCGAGATGGCTGTCGGCGATGAGCTTGCCATCCTTGCCGAAGATCGGGCCATTGATGATTTTGCTGCCGGCCAATGCCGGGAACGCAGGCGGTACGCCCTTGCCATCCGGCTGGTGGCAAACGGCGCAGTTCTTTTCGTAGACTTCCTTGCCGTGTGCGACCAGATCGTCCTTGTTCCATTCCTTATCGGCACCTGCTGACGCAGCCGCCAGTTCCGTCTTCTTGGAATCGGCCCACTTCTTGAACTCCGCATCGGAGACGGCGTTCACCACCACCGGCATGAAACCGTGGCCCTTGCCGCACAGTTCCTTGCATTGCCCCTTGTAGGTGCCAGGCTCTTCGATCCTGACCCAGGTTTCGCGCAGGAAGCCCGGAATCGCATCGCGCGCCGTGCCGAACTGCGGTACCCACCAGGTATGGATCACGTCGTTTGCAGTCAGCAGCAC
>NZ_DASXVH010000034.1:0-21518 GCF_036504375.1 Novimethylophilus sp. | reverse complement strand
CGCGGATTCAGGGTGTCCCCCCGCATCGGCGACCCCGGCGACTACGTAATCGAACGCGCCTTCGTCGAGAAATAATCGATGCCCAGGCGTAGTGCGTCGCCGACGCAAGAGAAATTTTCCGGACGTTTGGACACGCGGGTATGCTGACTATGTTCGGCTCGTACCGGCATTGGCATCATGCCGGCATCAATCGCAGACGGTAGAGCAGTCTGCGACAGGAGTGGCAGGACGCCAGCCAGGACAACAGAATAAGGTCCATTACCAATTCCGTTATAGTCATGGCGACCCCGTGGTGGGCAGGATCCCAATGGCTGACGGGACTGTGGAACCGCGTTTCCCATTGCAGCGGCCAGAACAGCAACGGGCCATCGTCATAGTGGGTCAGGATGTCGGCGGCTGAATGTAACATGCAACCCAGGAGGAACCACCCGGCCTGTTCCAGGACTCGCCGACGGCCAGGCTGCATGGACATGCCTAGCCTTACAAGCACCGATGCGATTACAAGACTTGCCGGGGAGTGCAGCAGATTGTGGCCGGCGATCCACCAGGCGTTGTCAAAATAGTTCGCGCTGAATATCTCGACGGCCTCGCCGAACGGGAGCCCCTGAAATACTACCCATTGCACCACGCTGCATGCGAACATGATCCACAACGGCAGGTCGGGCACGACGGCGCCATAAAGAAAAGCGCATCCCATCATTCCGGGGCTACCCAGCGCCTCCCGCAAGGAGGCGCCGATCAGAAGATGGGAGTACGTTTTCATGCGCGGCGTTTCAAACAGCGGCTGATGACGGGAGCGGCAGCGCTTCGGCGAACCAGTCGTTGAGCGGTTTGAGCGCCGCGGCATGTGCCGCGCACTCGTTTACCAGCTCCGGCTTCCGGGCGATGTCCGGCGCCACCTTCGGAGATATGGCGAACAGGCTTTTGTACACCAGTAGGTCGGCGTTCGCATGATCGGCGGCGTATCCGCGGGGAATGCGGGCAAGCCGCTCGGCCTCCAGCTCGTAACCCATGTTCTCCAGTTCCGCCAGGATGCGGCGGAGCGCGGCGGCGTGCCGGTCTTGGGCAACGTGATCGCGGAATGTTGCCAGTTCTTCCGGCGTGAGTTGATGGGCGCCGCCATAGACCCGGACGCCCGACTTGTCCAGATGCACGTATAACCCGACCCGCTTCGCGCGGCGTGCTTCTTCCGACAGCCAGAAGCGGAATCCCAGATTGGTCTTGTAGGGAGATTTATCCCTGGAAAACCGGGTATCCCGCGCCAGGCGGAACATCGAGCCCATGCCGTTGGTGCGTGGGTCAAATACGATTTCCGGGTGGGTTTTCTTCAACGCCAACCCCAGTGAGCTTGTGAATGACTGCGCCGGCAGGTAAGCCTGCGTTTCGCAGGTTTCGCGCATGCTGATGAACCATTCACGATTATTATGCTGTTCAAGTGTCGCCAGAAACTCGAAACACGCCGGCGGAAAACCGTCGAAGCCGCTGCCGTTCATTTTTCACCTCCTTGCATTATGCGTCCAATACTACGCCCTTGTGCCCGATGCGCTTCCCGGTCCGGCAATGGACATCGAGGCCGTCCAGGACGCTACCGAGCATTTTTTTCATCATCGGCGTCATCATGAGCTTGCCGAGCAGGGTTCCCAGCGGTCCGCCTTTCATCCGGTAGCGCATGGTGACCCGTGCCAGCGTTTTCTCCGGGCCTGATTCCGTGAAGGTGAAAGTGGCTTCCGCGCTCTTGAACGGCATGGTTCCCCTGGTTACGGCTAAAGTGAAGCCAGTGCCTTCGTTCCACGATGTCACTACTTCCTCCGCATGTCCTTTGCCGTCGTAGAAGTCGCAACGGCGCGCAGCCCCCCGGCCGCGCTGCAATTCCGTCGTGCAGACGGACTTCTCGACCATCGGGTGGTAGAGTTCCACGCGCCCGATGTCAGCCGCCACCTCCCATACTTTGGCCTTGGGGGCGCCAACCAGTTTTTCTATCGTGAATTCGTTCATGTTTGCTCCTGAAAAATTGACAATGGATGATTTGATCAGGCGGGGCTCGCCCAATGTGGGCTGAAACCGGCGAACTGCTCGTTTAACGGCGGCTTGGCGATGTGGTGGGCGTAGTTGGTAAGCGTCTTGATGGCTACGCCCAGGATTACTTCCAGAATCTGCGCCTGGGTGAATCCGGCCTTGATGAAAACCTCCAGTTCGACATCGGAAACCCGGCCACGGTCTTCAACGATGGTTTCGGTAAAGTGCCGCAATGCTTCCAGCCTGGCATCGCTCAACCGCCGCTGCTGTTGCATGTTGTCGACTTCGCCTGGGCAAAGGCCGTGCTTGCCCGCCAGCATGCCATGTGCCGCCGCGCAGTATATGCACCGGTTTTTCACCGATGCGGCAAGCATGACGATCTGTCGTTCCAGCGGCGACAGGGTCGTATCCGCCGAATCAAAGGCACTGGTGGCGGCCACATAGCCTTTCAGGATGGCCGGTGACTCCGCAAGCACGCCTGCCAGATTGGGTAAAAACCCGTAGCTCTGGACGAGTTGCGTCAGAGTTTCCCTGGAACCTTCGGGAGCCGTGTCGGGATTGTGGATGTGGAACCTCATGTTGCTTCTCCCAGGTTGTTGAATGGATCGGTCGCCAACGTGAGCGACGTCCCATATCTGGACACAAATGACCAGAACTGGACGGGATAATAATAATTTTGTACACTTGTGTCCAGTAGTTTTCAGGAGGTGTTGACGTGAACGAACCAGCGGTTGCATCTCTCAACGGCAAAACCGGCCGTCCGGTGGGATTTGTGCGTGAACAGGCCATTGAGGCGGCGATGCACCTGTTCTGGAAGAAAGGCTTCCTCGCCGTATCGGCAAAAGACCTGGCGGATGCCATGAACATCCAGCGTTCGAGCTTTTACAACAGTTTCGGCAGCCGGGAGGCGGTGTTTATCGAAGCGCTCCGGCGTTATGCCGAACAGTCGCCCGATGCGCCACTGGACCATGTGGCGCCGGGGCAGGCCGTTGTTCCGGTATTGGTCTCCACCCTGCGCAGGATATGCCACGCACGGGCGAAGGACGCGGAAGGGCGCGGATGCCTGGTGTGCAACGGCATGGCCGAGTTGGTGGGAGTGGAGGAATCCATCGGGCCGATACTGGAGCAAGCGGTAAAACATCGTACATCGGTCATCCGGCACCTGTTGCAGCAGGCGATCAGCCAGGGTGAGATTGGAATGATTGAAAATGAAGATGCTGCGGCGAGGGCTTTCGTCGCATTCCTGATCGGCCTGAACACGATTTCCAAGATCGTCCGGGATGAAGGCCAGTTATGGGCCATGTGCCGTGCATTCCTGGCGGGGCAGAGGATTCCGAAGGCGGCGCTGGATTAGTGGAACGCCCGGAACGCGTCGCCGAGTTGGTATCCGGCTGGATAAACGAAATTCAACAATGGCGCGGGGCACAAGATGCCCGGCTTCGTCATGATTGCCCAGGATGGGCTGTGCAGCAACCGCAATCTTGCCACTGGGAATCCATCCCTCAATCGTTCGTCGAAAGGAGATACTATGAACGCCGTTTTACCACTTCGTTTGGCTCTGGCGGCAAACGCCGTCTTTTCACTTTCTTCCGCGCTGCTCATGCTCTTTCGCCCGGCACTGGTGGGTGAGTGGCTTGGGATACATGCGCCAGTTGTGCTTCAAGTGGTCAGCATCGGGCTCGTCGTCTTTGCTGCCGATCTGATCCACCAGGCAACGCGTCAACGGGTCGCCACGTGGCGTGCGTTGTACGCAAGTGCCGCCGATTTCTCGTGGGTGGCGGGTTCCATCATCTCGGCGTTCTTCTTCCTGTCGTTGCTTTCGCCTACGGGCATCATTCTTGTCCTTGCCGTAGCCGCTACGGTATTCGCATTTGGCACTTGGCAGCTTTGGGCAATTGGGCGTGCACATGGAACCGGGAAAAATGGCGAGTATCGCCATTGCATCATCGTAGAAACCAACGCCCCTGTCGAGAAACTGTGGCAGGTCGTAAGCAATCTTGGCAACATCAAGGACTACATGCCGTCATTGAAGCGCTCCGTTGTCCTGGACGGAAAAGCACCCGGTATTGGGGCTGTCCGGGCTTGCGAAGACCACGCGGGCAAGCAATGGTCTGAGGAATGTACTGAATTCAACCCCGGCCACAGTTTCGCCGTGCGCTTTCTTTCAGAGGCTCCGGATTTTCCGTTTCCCGCAAGGACAATGCGCGGCGGGTGGGAAGTCACACCATCGGAGGCCGGTTCGCAGGTTATGGTGTGGTGGGAATTGATGCCAAAGAGCAGACTGCTTGCACCGGTCATCCTTCCTCTGTTGGCTTTTCAGGCCGACCGCGACTTCCCGAAGATCATCCAGCGGATGGCTATAAGCGCTATCGGAAAGAGTAGCGAAGTTCAATTGCAATCGAGCCCCAAAGTCATCGCACGTCTTCTGCCGAGTTTTTGCTAGCGGAAACGTCCGTTTCATGGCGCCCAGCAAAAGGCAGCATTCTTTCACTGTTGTATGCCCGGACATTTATATGCTGGCCTGTCCTTGTCATTGCTGCCCGACGGCTGTGACCGTCCAGGTCTTGCCGTAATCGCTGCTCTGCACGCGCATGGCCCGATTGCCCTTGAATGCCTTGGAGCGCACCAGGAAGGAAACAGTGCCCTGCGCATTCGCCCGTATCGCTTCAAAACTCGGGGCGCGGTCTCCCAGAAAATCGTAATGGCGGCAGTCGGCCTTGCCCTTGGGGGCGCAGTAGTCGGGTTTTTCCGCGGGTACGATCAGGTCGGCCGGCAGGGCAGTGGGGTACCAGCTTTGAAATCCCCCACAGGCATCGAAACTCACGTTCACGCCGTTGCCTGTCCATGCCAGGATATCCTCGCCCAGCACATGATAATTATGCCCTTCACGCTCGGCCACCTCCTTGGCGCTTTTCGAGCCGATGGCCGCACCACTGCCTGTCATCACCCATCCCGGATCCTGCATTTCGGTACCTGGATTGGCCGTTCTGGCCGAAGAGCATTGGATGCGGAACACTTCTCCTGAATAATGCAGCGGATAGTTCTCATAATAACGCACCAGTTTGAGCCTGAAGTGCGGTCCGTCGTAGAAAACCGCTTCGTCCAGCCTTTCCTTGGTTACCTTGCATGAGGCGAGCAGAGACACGGAGAGAATGGCGGTGGCCAGGCTCATCAGCCTTGGGGAGGATGAAATGTTCATGACAACTCCTTAAAACCGTAAAATTTTTTGCTGGTCGTCGCGTCAATCGCCCTCGACGTGCCCTTCATACCGTGATAGCAGTTCCATGATTTCCCGGCGATGGCGGTATTTCTGCCTGAGTCCGGCGAGTCGCTTGTCCGTGCCGGTGCAGTATTGTTGCAGTTGCCCGAGAATGAAAGCCCGTCTTTCCTTTTGCTCCGGGGTATCGCCCTCGAAAGGTTCACCCCGGAAATGGTCGCAGGTGTCACGATTCTCGATGAAAATCCGTACTTCCCGCGGAAACTCGTCCTTGGCGCTGGACAAGGACGAGGGCGGAGCGGAGGGCAATGCGGCCACCTGTTCAAGCACTGCCATCAATGCCTGGGCATGGTAAACCGCCGGCGCTTCGGTGCTGAAACACCATGCCCGCATGCCCTCGACACTGCCGGCCATACCTTCGATTCTTGCTTGCGCTGCCCGGCGGGTGGGGAGATAAGAAACCAGCGAGTAATCGACGCGCCCGATTCTGCCCAAGCGCTTTGCGGCAAGCAAGACATGGTCAGGATGAATTTGGGGGATGGATTCAATCGCCTGTTCATAGAACACGTAGGGAACGTTGCGGGCATAGTGGCCACAGTCGTCTATTTTGACCGCAAGCGCCAGGTTTTCGACGGCAGAGAATTCGCCGGTATCTGCAGCGGCTGCGGCGCATACGAAAAATGCGAGCGATATGAGAAGGCGCGTCCCTTCAGCCCATAATCCTGAAACGATCAAGCACCTGCGTCCTGTTGGATCGCACCTCACCATAGCATTTCGAACAACACAGGCTTCGATGCGATTAAAAAGCCAAGGCGGGGAGTGCAATGGACATTCAGCGGTTGATCGATTTTCACGCGGACATGGTACATGCTCCCCTCCACATACTCACCGCATCCTTTGTATTGGCGGTCTGCCACGCGGAAACGAATGGACAGCGTAGCATCTCCGCGGTCCGGAAGGATGACGAATCTCGACTGGCCAGCGCCGATCCGGCCCACGTTGACCACCGCATCATCTACGACAATTTCGACAGGCTCCAGGTCCTTTCCGCTGTCGTTGGCGATGGTGGCCGTCGACCATATCAAATGCTGAAACTGTGCAAGCGCCAGTGCTAGCACTAGCATGACCGCCAGGATGACAAACGCTTTTTTCATTTAACGCTCTCAAGGGCAATAAGACGGGCTTATTTCTTTAGACGTATTTCCGGCGGGAATTCCGGCGATCTGAAACTATAGGAGATCTCGTAATCGCCTTCCTTCAGCAGCCCGCCGTAACGCGATATCTCGATGGAAACCCCGTCCTTCCCCGCGCGGATGTTTTTGCCGCCCTCCGCCTCCAGGTCTGCCGCGGAGATAGTCTCCCAGCAGGACAGGTAAGGAACGACCACGGAATTCAGATGCTCGAAATGCGCACCCAGCTTGATCCACACCAGCGCACGTTCCTCGCCGCCGCCGCAGTGGCCGCCGCCCGTTTCCGGGGGCGGCGTGCCGGGCACGAAGCGGGAATAGCCGACGGCATCCAGCAGCAGGTACGAAGCGCCCTGTTTCACGGCGCGGTGCAGGAGCCGCGCCTGGGTCAGGCCAGTGCCAGGATAGCGATGGGTGAGATCGACGGTCACCAATTTGTTACCTTGCGCGAGTATCAGGCGCGTACCGTCAACCACGGCCTTTAGAGGCTCATCGGCAAATGCGGGCGCGACGGCAAGAAGGAGGGCGGCATAAACAGGAACTTGATGGCGGCGCATGATGTTCAAGTCTGGCTGCTTCGCAAGGTTCGCACCAATTGAATCCACCTGGTGTCCGGGCAAACTCAGGTGGCTCTCAGGCATCGCGTGATCCGCCAGGTGTCAAAATCGCGCAGGGTATAAAGCGCAAAGCAGGCTGCCAGCATCGGCCAAGCGGCGAAGAACAGTAGGTTGTTGCTGTCGAACGGATGCAGGTATTGCTGATACGCGGACAGGGTGGAAACCCCGTGCAGTAGCAGCACAACACCGTAGGTCAGCCTTGGAGCGACACCTAGCACGAAGGCGATCAGCAGGGCGGTTTCAGCTGAGGCCAGCGTATACACCAGCGCTGTACCCAGGCCCTCCAGTCCGTAAAAATGCTCAAACACCGCTGCCGTGTGTTCCGGGCGGATGAATTTGTCCAGCGTCCAGACCGCCATGACGATAAATACGCCAACGCGCAGCAGGAAAAGTGCGCGCGCAATGCGGCTTGCGTCTTTCGAGGTGACTTCCATGATTTGGTGCTCCTGTTAGAAATGATGAGAAAGGTAAGCCGCCGCGCCGCGTAGCGCGGTTTTCGGTTCCAGGATCACTTTGACCGGCATCCCGGCCAGCAGCGGGGCGAAGCGACCCTTGTTGAGAAAGGCGGAAATGAATGCGTGTTCGTAAAACAGCGGCAGGATTTTTGGCGCGATGCCGCCGCCGATGTAAAGCCCGCCGGTGGACATGGCCTTCAGCGCCAGATTACCGGCCTCGGCACCGTAGGTTGCCATGAATATCTCCATGGCGCGCACGCAGATTTCGGTAGTTTCGTTGAGTGCCGATTCCGCGATTGTTGCGGCAGGGTTATTGCCTTGCGCCATAAGTTCAGCCAGCCAGTCCGGCTCCTGAAAACGCCGGCCGCTTTTGAGAAAGTCGTAGATGTTCTTCAGGCCATTGCCGGAGACGATGCGTTCCCAACTCACGTGTTCATGGTGGGGTGGGAGAAAGCGCAGCAGCGCAATTTGTTCTTCATCCTGCGGCGCGAAGTCGGCATGTCCGCCCTCCGAGGCCGATACGTGCATGCCGCTATTGGTGTGGATCAACATGGTCTCGCCCAGGCCGGTGCCGGCGGCGATCAGCGCGATATTACCCGTAGGGTCGGGCACGCCCGCGTTGATGACGGCGAGTTGCTCCGGCGTCAGTGTGGCGATGCCGTGCGCCGTGGCTTCAAGGTCATTGAGCAGGCCGACATGGTTGAACCCGAAAGTGTCGGCCAGCGATTTGCTGTCAACGCGCCAGCCCAGATTGGGCATATCGCAGCGTCCGTCGCGTACCGCTCCGGCAATACCGAAGCAGGCAGCGTGGGCGGTGAGGCCAGTCTCCTTCATGAATTGCCGCAGCAGCGGTTCCAACCCGTAGAAATCGCGGTTAAGATAGGTGCGTTCGGCGACGGGGATGAGTTCGCCTGCCTGCGGGTAGAGCGCAATATTGGTTTTTGTCCCGCCGATATCGGCGGCCATCAGGTGATTGGACATCGGAGAACTCATGGCCTAAGGGTGCGTGGTTTCGACATGGCCGCCGAACTGGTGGCGCATGGCCGACAATACCCTCTCCGCAAAGGTATGCTTCTGCCGAGAGCGGAAGCGCGTGTACAGGGAGGCGGTGAGCACATCGGCCGGGACGTTTTCGTCGATTGCGGCTTGCACTGTCCAGCGCCCCTCGCCGGAGTCCTGGACATAGCCGGTAAAATTCGACAGATCCGGGCACTCGGTCAACGCTGCGGCAGTGAGATCGAGCAGCCAGGACGACACCACGCTGCCACGCCGCCACAACTCGGCGATGTCGGCCAGGTTGAAGTCGTAACGATGGTCTTCCGGCAACATAGGGGAATTGGCGTTGCGCAGGATGTCCAGCCCCTCGGCATAGGCCTGCATCAGGCCGTATTCGATGCCGTTGTGGATCATCTTGACGAAATGCCCGGCACCGGAAGGGCCGCAATACAGATGGCCCTGCTCGGCCGTGCTGCCCGGTGTGCGGCCGACCGTGGGGGCAACGCCGATGCCGCCCGGTGCCAGGGTGCGGAATATCGGTTCCAGCCTGTCTACGGCGACCTTTTCACCGCCGACCATCAGACAGTAACCGCGTTCCAGCCCCCAGACGCCGCCGCTGGTGCCGGCGTCGATGTAAAGGATGCCTTTTGCCCTGAGCAGCCGCGCGCGCCGCACGTCATCCTTGTAATAGCTGTTGCCGCCGTCGATGATGGTATCGCCAGCCTTGAAATGCGCCACAATGCCGGATACTGCTTGCTCGGTAATATCGCCGGCCGGCACCATCACCCAGGCGGCGCGCGGTGGGGTGAGCTTTTGCGCAAAATCATGGAGGTCAACGGCACCCGTGGCACCTGCTTCGACCAACGCCGCAACCTGCTCGGGATTGCGGTCATACACCACGCATTGGTGTCCGCCGCGCAAGAGGCGCAGCGCCATGTTGGCGCCCATTTTGCCCAGCCCGATCATACCGATTTGCATCTTGTTCTCCTTGATGAAGTGACAGCCCGATGTGTCTAAAGCACAGCGAAATGGCAGGCGCATGGCCACATTTCTATTAGACGGGCAAGCCTAGTGTTCCTTACATATCGGCCCACGGAAGAAACGAAGCGTGCGCGTTCGCTACTTTTTCGACAACTGTTGTAAGTAATCGGCGTCTAAACCGACTATAAAGACAGAAATTGCAAGTTTCAGCTACCAGGAGCAACCATGGATCGTCGTCAGTTTCTTGTCAATGCAGCGGGGCTGTGGCTGGCCGGGACGCTGCCGGCGTTGGCGAAGGAAGGCACCGTGACGCCGCTTATGAAACCCAGGTCGGAATGGAAGACGCTGTTGCCTCCCGATCGTTACGCCGTATTGTTCGAGGCGGCTACCGAGCGCGCGTTCAGCAGTCCCCTCAACCACGAAAAACGTAGGGGCGTTTTCATCTGCGCCGCCTGTTTTCTGCCGCTGTTCGATTCCGCCCAAAAATTCGATAGCGGCACCGGCTGGCCCAGCTTCTGGAACGTGCTGCCGGGCGCTGTCGGCACCGGGGAGGACTTCCGCTTGCTCTGGCCGCGTACCGAATACCATTGCGCGCGTTGCGGGGGCCATCAGGGCCACGTCTTCAACGACGGACCGGCGCCGACCGGCTTGCGCTATTGCAACAACGGACTTGCCCTGAAGTTTATCCCTGAAACCGAGGCTTTGCCTCCGCTCAGATCGTGAAGGAGACCATCATGAGAAAAATTCTTTCGCTCGCCTGCGGACTTGCCGCCATCGCGCTAGCCGGTTACTGCACGGCCGGCGATGCCCCGCCACCCGCCAACCCGCCGTCTGCACAATTGGCTACAGCCATATTTGCCGGGGGCTGCTTCTGGTGTGTCGAAGCTGACTTCGAAAAACTGGCGGGGGTGGTGGATGCGGAATCCGGTTATGCCGGCGGGCATCTCGCCAACCCGACTTACGAGCAGGTCAGCCATGGCGGTACCGGGCATGCCGAAGCGGTTCGAGTGCGCTATGACCCGAGTAAGGTCACCTACGAGCAATTGCTGGATTATTTCTGGCATCACATCGATCCGACGGTCAAGGACCGGCAGTTCTGCGATGTCGGCGATCAATACCGTACGGCGATCTTCTATCGGGACGAAACCCAGAAAAAAGCCGCAGAGGCCAGCAAGGCCGCACTCGAACGCAGCGGGCGATTCGCCCATATCTACACTGCGATCGCCCCGGCGGGTGCATTCTATCCCGCGGAGGATTACCATCAGGACTACTACAAGAAAAACCCGATTCGATACAACTATTACAGAAAAGGCTGCGGGCGCGACGCACGGGTCAAGGAGGTGTGGGAGGCAGCGCATTTCTGATTTGCCCGGATTCCGTGTTGGCGTGCTGTCGCACGGGCAGCATGGTCAGCAAGGGAGGATGCTGCAGCTCAATTTTCCGGCAAACACGGTGTTGAATTGCACTGCCGGTGCTTTTGTGTGCCTACACCCGATGGAAGCATCGCGCGCAACCCACCTGTAAGGATTCATTGGCTGTACCGTTTAAGTATCTAGTAATCCCAACATGGGGCGGATTTTTGATCATGGCAAAACCCGAATACGATCTGTGCGTCATCGGCGGCGGCTCGGCCGGTCTGGTGGCAGCAGCCGGCGCGGCGACACTGGGTGCGAAAGTGGCGCTGCTGGAGAAGCACAAGATGGGGGGAGACTGCCTCAACTATGGCTGCGTGCCGAGCAAGGCCTTGCTGCATAGCGCCAAGGTGGTGCAGACCATGCGCCGCGCCGCTGACGCCGCCATCGACGCGCAAGTGCCCGAAGTCAGCCTGGAACGGGTCATGCAGCGGGTGCGGTCGGTGATCCGGACCATAGAGCCCAACGATAGCCCGGAGCGATTCCGCAGCCTGGGCGTGGAGGTGATTTTTGGCGCCGGCAAATTTTCCGGCCGGCAAGTATTCGAGGTCAATGGGCGCGCATTGACTGCGCGCAAGTTTATTGTTGCCACCGGCTCCCGCCCGGCCATCCCGGACATTCCCGGATTGAAAGAGGTGCCGTATCTCACCAATGAAACCGTGTTCGACCTGAACGAGCCGGTGCCGCGCCTGATCGTGCTGGGCGGTGGAGCCATCGGCGTGGAACTGGCGCAGGCGTTCGTGCGGCTGGGTACCGATGTGCATCTGGTGCATCGCGGGCGGCATATCCTCAAGAACGAAGACCCGGAGTTGGCCGAAGTGGTGGAAACCAGACTGCGTGATGAAGGCGTCGCGCTGCACCTGAGAGCAACACCGGCCAGGGTGGAAGGCGGGGCAGGGCGGCTGCGGCTGTCGATCAAACAGGCGGATGGCACTGAACAGTGGCTGGAAGGAACCCATTTGCTGGTGGCCACGGGCCGCCGCGCCAACGTGGAGCATCTTGGGCTGGAGTCTGCGGGCGTCAAGGTAACGCATGGCCGCGTCGTGACCGACAAAAGCCTGCGCACCGCCAACCGCGACATCTACGCCTGCGGCGACGTGGTAGGCCCCTATCAGTTCACCCACATGGCCGAGCACCATGCCGGTATCGCGCTGCGCGGTGCACTGTTTCACCTGCCGGCGAAAATCGAGGAACGGGTCATTCCCTGGTGCACGTTCACCGACCCGGAGTTGGCGCGTGTCGGCCTCTCCGAGACCGAAGCCAAGGCGCAGGGTATCGCCTGCCAGGCCTATACCTTTCCGTTTCATGAGGTGGATCGCGCCATTACCGACGGCGAAACGGCGGGGCTGGCCAAGATTCTCACCGCGCCCAATGGCCGGCTGCTGGGCGCGGCCATCGTCGGGCCGAACGCGGGCGAACTGATCCACGAATACGTGCTGGCCTTGTCCCGCAACCTGAAAGTGGGCGATCTTGCCAACGTGATCCACATTTACCCGACGCTGGCGCAAATCAACCGCCGCGTCGCCAACGAGCAGCTCAAATCGAAACTGACGCCAGGGGCCAAAAGCTGGATGAAGCTGCTGTTCAGACTGCGCGGGACGTGAGGAGCGCCATCATGCAGCGGTTGCTGCGCATCCCCATCCTGCTGGTCATCATGATCGGCCTGACCGCCGCCGTACTGGTCAAAAACGATTTCGACCTGACCGGCAGCCTGGTACCTGCCGACGAGATTCTCTCCGGCGGTCCGCCGCGCGACGGCATTCCGGCCATAGACCGGCCAAAATTCGTCAGGGCCGGCGAGGCCGATCACGTCAAGCCGCAGGATCGCGTGCTGGGCATCGAGCGTGGCAACATCGCCAAGGCTTACCCCATCAGCATCATGAACTGGCACGAGATCGTCAATGATCGCTTCGGCAATGACGCCATCGCCGTGACCTATTGCCCGCTGTGCGGCACCGGCATGGCGTTCGATGCCAGTGTCGGCAACAAGCCCTTAAATTTCGGCGTGTCCGGCCTGCTCTACAACAGCGACGTATTGCTTTACGACCGGCAGTCGCAATCGCTGTGGTCGCAGATCATGCGCACCGCCGTCAGCGGCCCGTTCAAGGGCACGAAGCTGAACAGCGTGCCCATCATGCACACCACCTGGGCGGACTGGAAAAAGCGCCATCCCGATACCCTGGTGCTTTCCACCGATACCGGCTACAGGCGCGATTATCAGCGCAACCCGTATGCCGGCTACGAAGCGAACGAGGGCATCATCTTTCCCGTAAAATTCCGCGCACAGGGCTACCATCCCAAAGAGCAGGTGATCGGCCTGGAAATCGACGGCAAGTTCAAGGCCTACCCGTTCGCCGAACTGGCCAAAACCAGCGGCGAAATCGCCGATGAAGTGAACGGCAGGCACGTGACCGTGCGTTTCGATGCCGAGCATCGCGCCGGCACCGTGTTCGATGACAAGGGCCGGGAACTGCCCACGGTGATCGCCTTCTGGTTTGCCTGGTACGGCTTTCACCCCGAGGCTGAAATTTTTCATGCAAAGTGATGACACCATGACGGCGACTTCTTCCAGCCATTGGCTCAAGGGACTGATTGCGCTGGTATTCATCGGCGCGCTCGCGGCGTTTTTCGCGCTGGGCGGGCAGCGTTATCTGACACTCGATACCTTGCAGCAGAACCGCGATGCGCTGCTGGACTATACCCAGGCGCACTTCTGGAAGGCATTGCTGATCGCCGTTACGGTCTATACCGCCGCGACAGCCTTCAGCATGCCCGGCGGCGTGCTGCTTTCGCTCACCACCGGTTTCCTGTTCGGGCGCTGGGTGGGCACGGGGGTGATTTTCATCTCGGCCACCATCGGCGCCGCACTGGTGTTTCTGGCCGCGCGCTACCTTTTCGCCGATGCCATGCGTGCGAAACTGGGCGGCAGGCTGCGCGACATGAGCGAGGGTTTTGCGCGCGACGGCTTCCACTACCTGCTGTTCCTGCGCCTGGTGCCGTTGTTTCCGTTCTGGCTGGTCAATCTGGCGCCAGCCTTCACCGGCATCCGCCTGTCCACCTATGTGGCGGCGACCGGCATCGGCGTGATCCCCGGCGCCTTCGTATTCGCCAACCTGGGGCAGTCGCTGGGGCGCATCCGGTCCACCTCGCAACTGGTATCGACGGAAACGCTGGGCGCCCTGGCGCTGCTCGGCGTATTGGCGCTGGTGCCGGTGCTGGTCAAGCGATTCAGAACCCGTAAGGAAGGGAAATAATCCATGCATGCCACTTTCCCGTTATTGCAGGCGACCGATTTTCCGCCCATTCATCGTGCCAAGCTGACAACCGTACAGGTCAACCTGGGCTACCTGTGCAATCAGACCTGCGTGCATTGCCATGTCAACGCCGGACCCAAACGCACCGAACTGATGGGGAAGGAGACGGTCACCCATGTGTTGGCCTTTCTGCATGCACAGCCGCAGGTGCGCACGCTCGACCTCACCGGCGGCGCGCCGGAGATGAACCCGCATTTTCGTTATCTGATATCCGAAGCGAGCGAACTTGGTGTCAAGGTAATAGACCGCTGCAACCTGACCATACTTGAAGAGCCGGGTTATGAAGACCTGGCGGAGTTCCTCGCCACGCAACAGGTGGAAATCACCGCATCATTGCCCTGCTATCTGGAAGACAACGTCGACCGCCAGCGCGGCAACGGCGTGTTTGAAGCCAGCGTCCGCGCGCTGCACCGGCTCAATGCGCTGGGTTACGGCCGGCAGGGGAGCGGGCGGGTGCTCAATCTGGTCTACAACCCGCAGGGACCGGTACTGCCGCCTTCGCAACAGAATCTCGAGGCCGCCTACCGTGAGCATCTGGGCGAGATGGACATCGCGTTCGATCACCTGTTCACCATCACCAACATGCCGATTGCCCGCTTTGGCAGCACGCTGGTCAGCAAGGGAAAGTTTCACGATTACATGCGCCTGTTGCGGGAGTCGTACCGGCCGGAGAATCTCGATACCGTCATGTGCCGCGGCCTGCTCAGCGTGGACTGGCAGGGTTTTGCGTATGACTGCGATTTTAACCAGATGCTGCATCTCCCACTGGGTGCAGGCAGCAAGCCGCGTACCCATATCACCGAATTGCTCGGCAAGGATTTGCAGGACGAACCCGTTGCCATTGCCGACCACTGCTACGGCTGCACCGCAGGGCAGGGCAGCAGCTGCGGCGGCGCGCTGGCCTGAACGATTTGATCTGACTTTAGGATAAGGAGAAACCCTCATGAATACCCATGCAAGCGTACTGGACCGTTATTCCGATGCGGCAAAGGCGCGGGAAGAAGCGCTGTGCTGCCCGGTCGATTACGACCGCAGCCTGCTGGAAATGCTGCCGCAGGAAATCATCGAAAAGGATTACGGCTGCGGCGACCCATCCCGCTACGTGCAGCCGGGCGACACCGTGCTCGACCTCGGTTCCGGTTCCGGCAAGATCTGCTACATGGCGGCGCACCTGGTGGGCGAGGGCGGTCATGTGATCGGCGTGGACATGAACGACGACATGCTGGCGCTGGCGCGCAAATACCAGGGGCAGATGGCGCAGAAACTCGGCGGCGACCGGGTGCGCTTCGTCAAGGGCTATATCCACGATCTCGCCCTCGACCTGGCCGAGATGGAAGACCACCTAGCCGCGCACCCCGTAAAGTCTGAGAAAGATATGGCCGCATTGCAAGTCTGGCAGGCGCGCCAGCGCCATGAGCGGCCATTGATTGCCGATGCCTCGGTGGATCTGGTGATCTCCAACTGCGTGCTCAATCTGGTGGACGACGCCGCCAAGCCAAAACTGGTGCATGAAATCTTCCGCGTGCTCAAACCCGGAGGCCGCATCGCCATTTCCGACATCGTCGCCGACGAAGAAGTGCCAGCTCACCTCAAGGCCGACCCCACGCTCTGGAGCGGCTGCATTTCCGGCGCCTTTGGCGAACATGAATTCGTGCAGGCGTTTGTCGACGCCGGCTTCCAGGCCGTGCGTATCGACAAATGGAGCGCCGAGGCGTGGCAGGTGGTGGAGGGCATCGAATTCCGCTCGGTGACGGTGACCGCAGTCAAGCCTGAGGGCAAGGAGTGCCTGGACTACGGCCATGCCGTCATCTATCGCGGCCCGTTCGCCGAGGTGCGCGACGAAGAAGGCCACATCTTCCCGCGCGGCGAACGCATCGCCGTGTGCGCCCGCACCTACAAGGCGCTGACCACCGGGTCGCACCGGGACGACTTCCTCGGCATCGCGCCCGCCGTACTGGGCGAGCCCAAGGCATGGTGCGCCCCGCACGGCACACGCCGGCCGGCCGCCGTGACCAAGGGCGGCGTGTTTGACGTGGCGTGCGATGCCGACGGCAATTGCTGCTAAGAGCTGGATAAGGCAATGAAGCAATTCGCAACTTGGCTAATGGCCTGTCTGCTCCTGCTGCCATTGTCCGTCATGGCTGCCGAGCCGGACTGGAGCGATTATGGCCGGCTGCTCGGCAAGCATGTCCGCTCACAAATTTTCGACTGGTTCCGTCAGGATTTCGCCGTGGTGGGCGGGGTGGAAGCCTTCATCCGCCGCAATCAGCAGGGTTTGCCGGAGAAGCTGCCGCTCAAGCTCAAGGCGAATATCCCCTATGACTGGAGCTTGAACGCGAGTTGAGGCCATGGAGTCGCTTGCCGAAGACATTCTCATCCCCTTCATGCTGTACGGCTACCTTGCCGTTTTTCTGGGCGTGATGCTGGACAATGCAGGTTTCCCGGTTCCCGGAGAATTGGTTTTGCTGTTGACCGGCAGTCTGGTGGCGAGCGGCCATTTCGATTTTGCGCCGGTTGTTGCCGTGGCCGCCGCCGGCGCCCTGTTGAGCGATAGCGCCTGGTATTACGCGGGGCGTCGCGGTTCGCGCCGCATCATCCAGTATTATTGCAAGTTCAGTTTCGGTTCCGCCGCCTGCATGGCGAAAACGGAGCGGCAGCTCATGCGTTTCGGCCCGAAATCGCTGCTCTATGCGCGATTCATTCCGGGATTCAGAACATTCGCCGCCCCCATGTCCGGTATGTCGGGCATGGCTTACCGCCAGTTTGCGCTTTATGACGGCATCGGCGCCGGGTTATGGGCCACGCTGGGAGTGGCCGTGGGCGCGCTATTCGCGCATAGGATCGGCGCCATTATCGGCATGCTGGAGAATTCCAGGGTAGTTCTACTTTACCTGGTAGCAAGCCTGTTGCTGCTGTTCCTGCTGACGAAATGGCTGGTAAGGCGCCGCCATGGCGCCGCTGCTCTTGCCGACATCGTGGAAATCCATGAGCCCTTTCCCGCGCAAGTGTCGGTGATCATGCCGGCATTGAACGAGGCGGAGGCGATCGTAAACACGCTGGCGGCATTGCAGCCGCTGCGTGCGACCGGGCACGCGGTCATTGTGGTGGACGGCGGCAGCACGGACGATACGATTTTGCGGGCCCGGCCGCTTGCGGATACCATCATCGCCAGCCCACGCGGACGCAGCCGGCAGATGAATGCCGGAGCGGCGTGCGCCACTGGCGATATCCTGTTGTTTCTGCATGCCGATACGTGCCTCCCGGATGATGCCGTGCATGCCGTTCTTGACGGCCTGGCCAGTTCGGGCAAGGCCTGGGGTCGTTTCGACGTTCGGCTTTCCGGGCGGCATCCGCTATTGCGAGTCGTCGAGCGCATGATGAACCGGCGTTCGCGTCTGACGGGTATTGCAACGGGCGACCAGGCCATTTTCGTGCATCGGGAGGCGTTCCGTGCCGTGGGTGGCTTTCCCGAAATTCCATTGATGGAAGACATCGCGCTCAGCCGGACACTGAAAAAGAGATTCGGGACGCCCCTGTGCCTATCCACGCCAGTCGCGACCTCCAGTCGCCGCTGGGAAGAACACGGCATCCTGCGAACGATCCTGCTGATGTGGAAATTGCGGCTGGCCTATTTTATGGGGGCATCGCCGGAGCGTCTTGCACGTCAATACACCCGGCGCGAGGCCGTCAATGAACGTACCTGATACCGCACTGCTGGTCTTTGCTAGGGCGCCTGTTGCCGGGCAGGCCAAGACGCGCCTGATTCCGGCTCTGGGGCCGGCCGGCGCGGCCGAACTGCACACGCGACTGGTCCGACTTACCTTGAAAAACGCGGTGGAGGCGGGGATTGGCCCGGTGACGCTGTGGTGCGCGCCTGACGACAGACACCCGTTTTTCAACGAATGCGTGCGCGAGTTCGGAGTTGGTTTGCAAGTGCAGCAGGGGGACGACCTGGGACAACGCATGGCGCATGCGCTGGCTTGCGGCCTGCGTACCAGTCGGGAGGTGCTGCTGATCGGCACCGACTGCCCGGCACTTGGTCCTGATATCTTGCGGCATGCCGCGCAGAGGCTGAGCGAAAACGTTTCAGCGGTATTTGTTCCCGCGGAAGACGGCGGCTATGCGCTGATCGGTGTAAGGGATGGTGTGCCGGCCGTCTTCGACGGTATCGCATGGGGTAGCGATACCGTCATGGAGCATACAAGAAGCCATCTGCGTTCCCGGTTGCTCGATTGGCAGGAACTGCCAACCCTAGCCGATGTCGATACGCCGCAAGATATGCAACGGCTGCAACAGACTCATCCAGATTTAGTGCATGGAATTATCGGGCTGGAGGTCACATCATGAGTTATATCGAAACACCGCCGAATCACCGTTTCCCCTGGTACGTCAGGCTGTTTCTCGCCAATCAGCGACGACGTTATGGGCGTGAGTTGGAGCCGGCCCGGTTATGGGCAAGATCTCCGATAGTGTTTGCCGCCTTGTCGCTGCTTTATGGCGCGCTCGACCGCAAATCCTCACCGATCGAGCCGGCCTTGCGCACGCTGGTGACGGTGCGCGTATCGCAGATCAACTGGTGCGCGTTCTGCGTCGACATCAACTCGGCGACTGCGCTGAAGCGTGGCCTGACCGAGGTGCACCTTGAATCTTTGCACTGTTTCGAGGAATCCCCATTATTTGATGACCGCGTCAAGGCGGCACTGGCGTATGCGGGAGCCGTCACCTACAGTGACCGCCAGGTGGATGCCGCGCTGATGGCGCGTCTCAAAAGCCATTTCGACGACGAGGCCGTCATCGAGCTCACCGCGCTGATTGCGTTCCAGAACCTATCCAGCAAGTTCAACTCGGCGCTGGATGTCTCCGCGCAGGGTTTTTGCAAATTGCCGCCCAGGTTTGACGCGTGGTAAAACAAGAACTCTAAATGCCTGCAATATTGGGCGGAACCGGAATTTATGCGCTTGACGAAGTCGAAGTGCTGGACGAAAGGGAACATTTTTGTTCCAAAAGCATGTGATGCAACCACGAAAAAGCTTATGAATTACCGCCGCGTATTTCGCATAATGAAACGCTATGTAATAACGGTTTGTTATATAAACTAGCGTTGTTTGTGTCTGCCATCGCCTCGGGATCGTAGAAAACTCCATAGCTCAGCGCCAGAACCAGCATAGCAATTACCTTTAGATTCTGACGCAAAAGAAAACCCTTCCAGAAGTCCTTTCGCGTCTGATTCTTCTCGTTGCTTGCCTCGAACTCGGCGATTAATCCCATGGGGTCTCGTTCTAAAACGATAGCTAGCCTAGTCAGGGTATAGGTGTCTGGTTGTCTATTCCCGTTTTTGTAGTCGGTGATTCTTTGCCTTGGGATTTCTAGTTTCTGAGCTAGTGCATAGTCGCTTCTGATCCCTGTTTTTCGTTTCGCTTCGTAGAGTAATTCCAGTGTATTCATGGCGTGTTTCCTCATGCCTGTGGCCCTAGTCGTAATGCATACATGATAGTCCCAAAATGGTTCTTGACAACGCTCCAAACTGGGACGAATATATGCACGTCCCGATGTGGGACATTTCATTACCTACACGGAGCCACCATTATGAAAATTCTCTACTTAGGCAGCCAGCTTACCGATGGCGTCAAGAACGAACGCGAATACGACATTGGCGAGTTGTATTACGCGGAATCTCAACAAAGCTTCAAATGGAATAAGCCAGAATCTCGTGGTGAACGCCGCTGCCATGGTTATTCGCCTTCGACCATGCGCATGACGCCCGAGGCGTTCAAGCAGCTTCAGACCACCAAGCCGTTTTCACAGATTGACGTCGATATCGAACCCCGCACCGTTTTCAATGAGACAGTCGTCTATTGCGTCGGTCTCAAGGGTGGCTCCCAGCCGGTAGCAAGTAACGGTTAAGGGGTAGGGGAGGGGGCAACCTCTCCCCGTTTCCATGGCCTTCTGCGACTGGTTCACCATCCGACAAAACCACGGCCTCGAGGCCGGGTTACCCGTCATCAATGGCGGCTGTGTCGTCATCCTCGAAAATGACCGTCCGGTCGAACTCTCCGACGATGACGGCGACTATCTCATGATCGACCAGTCCAGTCTGAAATACACGCTCGAACGCAAGCTGATGGAAAAGGGCAGCTATGACACCTCGATCCAGATTCGCTGTGACGGCTCGACGGTTGAACTCTCGGGTAACGTAGGCCGCTATGGTCGCCCCGACAACGTCTGGGGCTTTTCCGTTCTGGACTGCGTACACCGCGCCAACCGCATCATGCAAAGTCTCGGCCTGCCACCTTTCAAGGACGTAGGCCGCCCTGTCTATATCGAATCCACGGACAGCTATACCCATGACCCGCACACCGCGCTTATCTCCCGTGTTGATATTACACAGAACTATTTCACAGGCTCGCCAAGTCTCGCCGCGCGACTTGTCCACTATTTTGGTGGACATCATCAGGGCCGATTTTCACCGAAGCTTTACACCTCGCAGAAGGGTGAAGTCACTGGTCTGACTTGGGGCGAGGGCAGCAAATACTACTCGCGCAAGCTCTACATCAAGGCCCAATCCTTGGGCGAACATGTCACCGAACGCACGAAAGCGCTGGTAACTTCGGGCGGCATGATCCGCGACGAACTGAGCCTGAAATCCCGTTACCTGACGCAAAACAAACTGAGAACGATCTACGACTGGCAACACTTCGAGAGCAAGCATAGTGAAGGTGAGAGCGACATGACTAATATTATCTACGCCAAATTTCAAGGACTGATGGACACCGGCAAAAACAGCGTCCACGTCGATCCGTTCAACGATCTCCCGGTGCGCCTTTCCGGCCTCGCCAGCGCATGGCGCAACGGCAAGGATTTGTGGCATGACGAAACCGTCTGCCGGGCTACTCGCTATAACTGGCGTCGAAGCCTGCTCAAGTACGGCATCGATATCGCCATTCCCTGCGATGTGACGCGCCTGTCCACTCGGGTGCGCGTGATCGACATCGAGCACGCCGTGGCCCCGCAGTGGTACTGGAAGGAAACCGCCCAGACCGACGACTGGAAGAAAGCCGCCTAAACCATGCGTAGCCTGCTCTATTTCCTGCTCGGTTTTGTGTTTGCCGTTACCACCGGCCTCCTGTCTGCGGTCGCGCCGTCAGGCGCGCCCGTAGACGGGGCCGAACTGATTTTTGGAGATTCTGACCATGCCCCAAGATCATAAAAAATTATTCCTTGCCGCCACGCTGGCCCTGATCCTGTTCGCGTTTTTCGTCGGCCTTGTGCATGCCGACAATGTCACCCAACCAGCCTCGACCGCCGCCCAGGGTGAACATATGA